>JAOTTJ010000488.1 GCA_029864465.1 Gammaproteobacteria bacterium
CGATACGGATCTGCCCCTCAGCACGACCGGCGATACGGCATCGATCGCACGGGGCCTGCGCCCGGTGCCGAGCTATCCGACGCTGCGGCTCGACGAGCGCGAGGCGCGCGCGAGCCAGTCGCCAGAATCGCCTGTTGAGCCGCTGCGACCGACGCCTTACGCAGAGCTCAGCGATTTCGAGGTTCTTGTCCGCCAAACGCTCGGCAGGCCCCTGCCGAATTTCGGTGCCGAGCTGTTCGGCGGCAATTCAAGCGGCTTCGAGCCCGTCGAGCAGGCGAGTGTTCCACCCGACTTCGTGCTCGGGCCCGGGGATGAGGTCTATATACGTGCGTGGGGGTCGGTCGATATCGACTACCGCGCCACGATTGACCGCAGCGGTGCTATCACGATACCGCGGGTAGGGGAGATTCCGCTCGCCGGGGTTCGCTTCGCCCGGCTCCGTGATCATGTGCGCGCGGCGATCGAACGTTCCTATCACGGCTTCGAGCTCAGCGTGAGCCTCGGCCAGCTGCGCTCGATCCGTGTCTACGTCACGGGCTTCGCGCGTGCGCCCGGCAGCTACACGGTCAGTTCCTTATCCACGTTCGTCAATGTGTTGTTTCGTGCCGGCGGGCCGGACAGAGCTGGCGATTTGCGCGCGCTCGAGCTGTGGCGCTCTGGCGAGCGCGTGACCACGGTGGACTTCTACGAGTTTCTGCTCAGCGGGCGACACGATAACGAATTTCGCCTTCTGCCGGAGGACGTGCTGCACATTCCCGCCATCGCCGGGGAAGTGGCTATCGCCGGAGCCGTGAATCGACCGGCGATCTATCAGTTGCGGGCCGACGAGCGCCTCGGTGATCTCATCGAATTCGCTGGAGGCCTGAGCGTCATTGCCTCCGCGCATCGCGTCGTGCTCGAGCGCATTGGTGATGACGGCCAGCGCCGCGTTGCGGAATACCCGCTTACGGAGGCCACTCGAGCGTTAGGGTTGCAGAACGGCGACCTCGTCCTGGTCCAGCCGGTTTCACCGCGGTTTCTAAATGCTGTCACGCTGCGCGGCCAGGTGGCGCAGCCTCTACGCCACGAGTGGCGAGAGGGCATGCGTGTCTCTGATCTCCTGCCTTCGAGCGAGGCGCTCGTATCACCCCGCTACTGGGTCTCGCGCAACGAGGAGAGCCAGGTCATCAAGCTGCTCGAGGCGGGTCCGGCTCCGGCTCCGGCGTTCGACCCCGATTTCCCGGATATCAACTGGGACTACGCGGCGATCGAGCGTGTCGATCCGGTCAGCCTCAGCACTCAGCTTTTGCCTTTCCATCTAGGCAAAGCCATTCTCGAGCGCGACCCGACGCACGACCTCGTGCTGCGTCCGGGCGATCAGATTACCGTCTTCGCGCTCGAGGACTTCCGCACGCGCAGTGCGCAAAAGCCGCGCTTCGTGAAGCTCGAGGGTGAGGTCGCGCGGGCTGGCATTTACCCCGTCGATAGCGGCGAGACAGTCCACGACCTGATCGCGCGCGCCGGCGGACTCACGAGCGATGCGTACCTGTTCGGTCTCGAGCTCACGCGTGCGTCCGTGCGCGCGCAGCAGGCGCGGCGAATCCATGAAGCGATCGACCAGCTCGAGCAGGACTACCAGCGACATCTGATCGACCGCTCGCGTAACGTGCTCACGGGCGACTTGTCGCTCGCGATCTCACCCGAAGCAGCGGCCATTCAAGGGCTGATCGGGAGACTTCGCGAGGCGGAGCCATCGGGCCGCATCGTGCTCGAGCTCCCCGGCGATATCGCTGCCGCAGACCACCTGCCATCGTTAGCGCTCGACGATGGCGACACGATCTATGTCCCACCGATGCCTACGACGATAGAGGTCGTCGGCGCCGTGTTCCGCCAGGGCTCCTTCGTGTACGGCCGCGACGATGTTCGTGACTATGTGCAGCGAGCCGGGCCCTTGCCGACGGCCGATGAGCGCAATGTCTATGTGATTCGTCCGGATGGCTCGTTTGCGCACGCGAGTCGACGCGTGGATCTTCAGCCCGGAGACACGATCATCGTTCCGGAGAAAGTCGATCGCCAGACC
>JAOTTJ010000489.1 GCA_029864465.1 Gammaproteobacteria bacterium
GAGAGCTGTCAACTCTCGAGTACTATTGAGCAGTCGTCAGATCACCTAGGCTTTACGATGCGCAGCCTGCAATATGGACTTCTGCTGGTCGGTCTTCTGTTTTCAGGGGCGGGCCACACCCAGACGATCGAAGAGGCGCGGCTAACGAATGCGGGCGCCGTGCTGCAGGCCTTCACGGCCGGCACGGTCATGACCATTCCACCGGAGATCCTGTCGTACGCGCAAGGCGTCGCTGTGATCCCGGGGGTACTGCGCATGGGATTGATCTTCGGCGGCCGACGAGGCCGCGGCGTCGTAACGGTGCGGGGGGACGACGGTAGCTGGAGCAACCCAGCATTTATCACGCTGACGGGCGGCAGCGTCGGTGCACAGATCGGCGTCGAGTCCACAGATATCGTGCTCGTGTTCGGCAGCGCACGATCAGTCCGTAATATTGGTCGCGGAAAATTTACCCTCGGCGGTGACGCTGCCGTCACTGCCGGCCCCGTCGATCGAGCCGCACGAGCTACAACCGACATGACATTCACTAGCGAAGTCTATGCCTATGCAGACAGCCGTGGCCTGTTCGCCGGCGCCTCCCTCGAAGGTACTCGGCTATCGATGGACGAGACTGCGAACAGCAGCTTTTATCCGCCTGGCAGCAGCGCACAACCGTTGCAACCGCAGAATTTTTCGACGCCCGCGACCGTGCGTCGCTTTCTGCTCACACTCGAGCAATCCGAGGGCCCTGGCGCACCACCGCCGGCGTCGAGCGACGATGCAGGCGAGGACGAGGTCATCATCTATCCGTTGGGCGGCGCAGACGATACCAACTGAACGCCGCCCTGGCTGGGCGTCGCGTTACTCACTGGATTTTTCCTACCCGCAGCGGCCGCCGCAGGTATCGACTCGGTTTAGTCGCGCTTGCGCAGATGCTCAGGCAAGACGATCTCTTCGAGCGCTGGCTCCGCCGGCTCGAGCACCAAGGGCTTTACGCCGCGAGGTAGACTGATCGTCGTCAGCGGAGGCTTCACTGATTCCGGTAACGCTATCGGTTCGAGTGCTGGCATCGGCGCAACTGAACCGGTTTGTGTCGGCGCGGCTGCCAACTGCCCAACGCTGCCTTCAACCGGCGGCGGTTCCGAGGCCTGCGCTTCTTCCCAGAGGGATTCGTACGCGAGTTGCTCCTCCGCTTGGGCCGCAAGCTCCGCGCGTTGCTCTGCCTGCTGCTGGGCAGCTTGGCGTTGCCGGGCTGCAAGCAGACGCGCTTCGGATTGGGCGTCGCGTTGCTCGCGCTGAGCCGCATCATCCTGAGCGGCAAGCGCCGCCGCCGCTCGGCGAGCGTTGATACACTCAGGATCGTTGGCCGTAGCCGTACGGTCCGAGTTACAACGCACGAGAGTGCCTTCCCTGGCAAACCGGTCTTCCATGAATTCGGTGAAGCTGCGTGGTGGAGGCTCGTCTACGCAGGCCGCAAGCACAGCGCACAAGCCGAGCAAGAGGCTCAGCGAGCGACGACTCACAGCCGCGGCCTCGGAAGCATAAAAAGTTGAACGCAGCACGGACCGTTGGACCCTCTTGACTCGCGCAACATAACGTCGATAGACGCCACCTTAGCTCGCCTGCTCCCGCGAGCCGCGTCTCTAGTTCACAGATTTGAATGAAAATTCGGGCCCGACAGGGGCGCTCAACGGGTGGCGTCGATGACATCGGCGGACTCGTCGATCGCAAGCCCGAGAACACCGATCCAGTCGCGACTCAGCACCTGCGGCTCGGCTAGATCGATCCGACTTTCGGTGCCGGGCAGGTAGATCTCTTGCACGTCGACGAGGCCCAAATCGCGCCCGCCAATGAGCCGCAGAGACTCGCCGTCGGGCGCCGAAGGGACACCCTCCTCGACATCCATGCCGACGAGCCAACTCGCAACCACGACTGGCCCCGCCGGACCAATATCGAGCCGATGCACCCAATGATCCGTCTGGGCGATCAGTGCATCACCATCGGCTTCGAATCCGAGCCAACGAATCGCATGGGGTAGCACGAGCGCACTACCAAGGGCGCGGGCGTCATCGGGG
>JAOTTJ010000490.1 GCA_029864465.1 Gammaproteobacteria bacterium
CCGTCGACAGACCATGCACACCCCACATGCCGCCGGGGTATTCGCCCCAGCTGCCCCAGGAATACAGGAAGTGGCCATCGAGATCGTAGCCGAGAATCTTGTGCGTGCCTTGATCGGCTGCCCAGAGCTTTTGGTCGCTCGTAACGATGAAGCTATGGATGTCCTGCGGCTGCCCGCGTCGACCCTTCCAGAAGCTCCACTCGTATAGATACTCGCCGTCCTCGTCAAATACCTGCACGCGGCCGTTGTCGCGGTCGTTGACGAACACGCGCCGAGTCGTCGGATCGACGGCGATGCCGTGAACGTTGTTCCAGTGGCTCGGGCGCGTTTCCTGGCCTTGACCACGTCCTTCCATGCCCCACTGCGTGAGAATGTTGCCGTGCATATCCATCTTGAGGACGCGTGTGCCGTCGTAGCCGTCGGCCAGATACATCGTATTCTCGTCCATGAACGCTAAGAAAGTCGGCCGACTCAGATGATTGTCATCTGCGCCCCGGACACCAGGCGTGCCAAGCGTCAGCACGAGTTCCTTTCCGTCGTTCGTGAACTTGCGCACGTGATGGCCCTCCGCATCGACGATCCAGACATGCTTCTCCGGATCGTAGGGACTAATCTCCACGTCATGCGGCCGCCACCAGAGATCGTCCCACTGCGTCCAGCTCTCGATGACCTCGCCCTCGCGGTTGACCACCATGACGTAATGCTCCCAGCGCCAATCGATGCCGGGCCGACCCCCATCACCTTCGTTCCATTCCGGTCGATTCGGAATCGCACCGCCTGCCTGACGCAGCGGTAACCTGAAGATCGGAAAGCGGATGCCGACGCCAATCTCTGGACGCCATTCTCTGGGCCCTGGCTCGATAATCGGCAGGATGCCTTTTTGCACGAGATAGATGCGATCCGGGCTCTCGGCGAAGACGTCCATCGTCACGGACCAGGTCCAGCCCTCGAGCTCCGGCATGCTCTCGGCCAGCGGCTTGGGCCAGTTCGGCGCGGGTTCGTAGGGGCCATAGATATCCTGACCACCCTTCAAGCCCGGAACCGCTGCGAAGCCGGCTCCCGGTACCGAATCTTGCGCGTGGCTTACGCCTGCAGTCAGCAGGCCGGCAGCTAGCACACTGATGGCCACGACCGCAGTCATGGTTCTGGAGTTGCCCATCGTCTTTCTCCTAGTTGTTTGGCGCGATCCCCGTCGAAGGCCCGTGGACCGGGCTCTCGCGAGCTAGTGTCGCGACGATAAGCCGCTCGATCATCGAGGTCAAACGGTTGTGCCGCCACAGCGATGATCTAGCGGATAGATCCCTGCGGCCGGTGCCGCAGGACGGCCAGGAACTAAGGACTCAGGGGCGCCCGGTGGCTCCAGCGGCATCGGACGAGGGCTATTTTTGAGCGGGTTTCCTGCCCCTCAGAACGATATGCGTTCGGCCGCGTTTGTTGACCCGTCGGTCGTTGAGTTTTTCAACGATCTCTTCAACAGCTGCGGTCACCGCAGCTAGCGTACCCTGCCGGCAGCCCCGAATCATGTTGCTGCCTTGCCTAATCACATAACCGTGCCACTCCGCCTCATCTGCGCCGGGCGGAGTATCGGCGCGCCGCACGGATATCATCTCGAACGGCTCGCCCAGATAGGGTTGCGACTCACTCACGGGCTCTGCCGAGCCGAAGATGAGATCGCAGCGTTCGATGCGCGTCGTTGTCGCGCATCAGAACGCCGATGCTTGCGAAGGGAGCACGCTACCAGCGATTGCCGCCGCCACCACCACCGCCGCCGCCGCGGGAATTGCTCTTCGGCTTGGCTTCGTTAACGTTCATCGCGCGACCTTCGCAGTCGGTACCGTTGAGCTTCTCGATCGCCGCATTGGCTTCTGCGTCGGTGCCCATCTCCACGAATCCGAAGCCCTTGCTCTGGCCGGTATCTCGATCTGTAATGAGCTTGATCGATTCGACCGTGCCGAACTCCGCGAATTTGTCCGAGAGCGAACTCTCAGTCACCGTGTACGGCAGATTGCCGACATATAGTTTCCTACCCATAGTAACGTAGCCTCCTAACTGG
>JAOTTJ010000132.1 GCA_029864465.1 Gammaproteobacteria bacterium
GGACGATATGCGCAGCCTCGGCCGGCGCGCCAATCGTTGCGACTGCTTTTGCGCTCGCTATTTCGGGCGCCGCAGCCAGGACAGCCGTACCGCCCAGTGAATGCCCGACGAGCAGCTCGGGGGCCGAGTGCGTGCGCGCAAGGTACTCGGACGCGGCGAGCAGATCACCGACATTGGTCGAGAAATTGGTGTCGGCGAACTCACCGTCGCTGCTACCGAGACCTGTGAAGTCGAAGCGCAGCACGGCGAATCCCGCCTGAGCAAGCTCGCGCGCGATGATAACCGCTGCCTTGCTGTTGGCCGTGCACGTGAAGCAGTGCGCGAACAACGCAAACGCACGGGGCTTGGTTAACGGCCAGTGCAGATGGCCGCGTAGCGCGACTCCGGCCTGATTCAGAAACTCGACGTTCTCGCTCGTCATCGGTCAACCTCTCGAACATGGGGTTTCGGCTACTGGCAGGCCGTTCAGCCAAGCTACCACCCGCGCATTTGCCCTGCCACCGCGTGATTAGACCGTCAGGAGCACCCGGCTAGTACGACATAAGCCTTGCCGACGTTCAGCCTGGAGCCCTATCCGGCTTGGCCCCCCGCCCCGCGGGGCGCTAGAATCGCCTAGCCTTTCAGGGGGGCCGACTTCGTCGGGCCGCGCGGCTGGGACGATCAGACAATCAATAAGACACAGGGGATACGCCATGGCCGAGCCCAATGCACCCGACGAGCAACAAGAAACGTTAGCCGAGCATGTCGCGCATGACGTGTTCTCCTCGGAGAAACGCGAGGACATCTGGGCACTGATCATCGCCGGAGCCATCTTCCTCGTCAGCGTCGCATTCCCCGCCCAGATCCACGCGTTCTTCAGCAGCGTGCTGGTCCTGTTCTGACAATCGGCGCCGCTTGATCCCACGCCGTCCGTATTCGCTACCGTGAGGCTGTCGTGAAATTAGTCAAAAGTCTTTTCGTGCCCAACTGGGGCACCTACGTTCCGGGTTTTCTGTTTTGCCTGGCGTTCGCATTCGTCGGCATGAATCTCGATCGGCTCTTCCGCAGCCTCTCCAACGAAGGCGTCGCATGGGCGACCGTCGTCTACGAGAGCGCGCAGATGAACTACGTCGCGATCCTGCTGCTCGGCGGGATCCTGATCCGCAATCTGCTGCCGCTGCCCAAGTCGCTGCTGCCCGGTATCCGCATCGCCCGGCCGATCCTCAAACCCGGCATCATCATTCTCGGCGTGCACTACGTTTGGGCCGACGTCATCCGCGTTGGCGGACTCGGGCTCGCGCTAACGGGTTTCTTCATCTTCGGCACGGCCATCATCGTCATGTACTGGTGCAAGCGCTGGGGCGTGTCCGACGGGCTCGGCGGCATCATGGGCGCGGGAACCGGTGTATGTGGCGTCTCCGCAATCATCGCCAACGCGCCCGTCGTCAAAGCCACACCGATCGAGATGGCTTATGCGATCGGCACGATCCTGCTGTTCGGCACGCTCATGCTATTCACGATGCCGTACATCGGCTTGAGCATCGATTTGTCGGAGTCGCAGTTCGGCGCCTGGTCGGCCGTTGCAATTCTGAACACAGCGCAGCTCGTCGCGGCCGCGGAGTGGTACGGCACGGAATCGCGCGATACCGCCGTGCTCATCAACGTCGCGCGCATCATGTTCCTGCCCGTCGTCGTGCTGTTCTCGCTGTGGTTCTACATCCTGCGTACGGGTAAGCAGGAAGCAGGCCATGAGATCAATAAGTGGCAGCTCGTGAAGGACAAGTTCCCGATATTCATCCTCGGTTTCTTCCTGCTCGTGCTGCTGCATAGCATGAATATCGAGGCGCTCGGCGGGCCTAGCGAGGTCGGCTCGCCGTTCTGGGCCATGAACGCGGTTTACACGTGGTGCTTTGCGATCGGCTTCGCCGGCATCGGGCTATCGATCAATATCGAGGACATGAAGAAGGCCGGCGGGCGGGCGTTCACCATCGGCACGATCGCCTCGTTGGTCAAGATGATCTTGGGGTTAGGCGTCGTGCTGCTGATCGGCAGCCAGGCGCTGCGCGTGACCGGCAGCCTGTAGCGTCCCGCGATGAAGATTCTTGTCTGTCTCGATGGCGAGCCGCACACGAGCGGCGCGATCGAGCACGCGATCAATCTAGGCCTTGCCGAAAAAGCCGAGGTCATCGGCCTGCATGTCGTCGATCCGTGGCTCCGGCAGTTCTACAGCGAGATCTACGCGCAGGGACGCAAGGAGTACCTCGAATGGGTGGATGCGTGCCTCAAGGCCGAAGCCTTGGAGGCAGGCGAGGCATTCGATGCGCTGTGTAACGCGCAAGGCCTTGAAGCGGATTTCAGAATCCGTCACGGCGAGCCACTCGCCGAGATTCTCGAGGAGATCGGCGAACTGTCCCCCGATCTCGTGATCACGGGCGGCAAGCCTTTAAACGCGTGGGGCCGGTTTCGGTCGGGGAATCTGCCAGCGAAGCTCGAGAGAAGCGTTGGCGCAAAAACCTCGGTCGTTTCGGTGAACGGCTCTGATCAGCCAGCCGCGATCAGCCCCGAGCTCATCGGCGCAGAAATCAGCGTCTGACGCCTACTGCCCCCTTCGCATCCGGAGATCGCCCGACCGAGTTATTCGTCTGTCGCGCGGCTGACACCCGGCACTGGTGACTCATTGTCGGACTCGCGAAACGGCCATGGATAGCCGTAACCCCAGCGCCACGGGAACGGGAAAAACCGCCAGCCGCCGAATCGCACGCCGAGATACATGAGCCGAGCGCGAGCGCCGTATCCGAGCCCACCGACGCACTCGCGGAGTGCACGATCGGCTGCGCGCCGCGCAGCTGGGGAACCGCCACACCAATACTCGACGTCGTGCGCGATACAACAGCTCAATGCCGCCCCGTCCGGGATCACGCTGCATCCGTCCGTCGTAAAGGCGCGCCGTTCGGCAGCCAATGGCGCGCCCGTGCGGTTCGTGCAGACACCCTCAGCGACCTCTTGGAGCGTCGGCTCGTCGTATTCGGCCCCCATATACGGGTAAGGAGGGCGAATCGTGCTGCGCATCGGCGTGCACGCGGCCGAGACAACCGTCAGCACGAGGACGGCCGCGGCCTGCTTCGTCATCAGGACGTTCGAAGCAACTGCTGCCGCGCGCTTTCAGATAGCTGGTGTTCAGGCGCCGCGAGCTCGCTTCGCTGACGTATCCACGCGATGCAGCGATCGAAGAAATCCCCGTCGTCCATCGGCGGCTCGTTGTGGACCTCGTGTTTTCGTCCGGGTAACACGATGAGTTCCTTGTCGGTCGATCCGAGTAATTGGATCAGCGTCGAAGACCCGTCGGCCGGTGCTATTACATCGCTTTCTCCGTGCACAGCCAACCACGGCAGATCGATCGTCCCGGCTTGCTCGCGAACGGCCACGGTGGCTCGAAGCAGCTCTGTCGCCAGGCGAAGCGTAATCGATTGGTAGACAAGAGGATCGTCGCGATAGGCGTCCTGGACGCTTTTTAGATGCGAAAGATCGGCGGGGTGGAGCCGGGCCGGGATCCGCAACGTCGGCAGAGCGCTCGACAGAAGCCTCGCGACCGGACTGATCGCATGCTGCAGCGGCGAGAAAACGGACAGCGGGCACGCGGTCGTGACGGCACCGCGCACCTGCTCAGCTGCGTCAATCGCGTAGTTCGCTACAACGATCGAGCCCATGCTGTGCCCCCAGAGGAACAGGGTCAGCTCCGGATGAGCCTGCGTGATGCCGCGGACGATCGCATCGAGGTCCTCGACGAAGAGACCGAACGATTCGATGTCACCGCGACGTCCCGGTGACTCGCCATGACCACGCATATCGAATGAGAAGCACGCGAAGCCGGCCTTGATCAGATGATCCATCGCCCCGGCATAGCGACCGCGGTGCTCGGCGAGCCCGTGAACGATCACGATGCCCACCAAGGCACCCGCAGGTACGTGCTCCGTGCCGGTTAACGGCGTATCGTAGAAGTGCTTCAGATCGAGCTCCCGCCCGGTTGTGCGTACACCCGCGACCAACCGCGAATCGGCCTTTAGGCAGGACCGTCGCAGCCCTTCGGCGTGTGCCGTCTTCCCTGTCCGCTCTTTGCCGCGGCAGCTATCGCAAGGACTAGAGATCGATCGCGGACAGCTCGGCGCAAGTATACCTGACGCTCGCAAACAAGCAGCTCGGCGGTCCCCAGCTCTCGATCATGCCGATTCGCGCACTCAGGTCCTCTTTTGCTGCCGCGACAACGTCCTCGATCACGGAGGGCCGAAAATCCGTCAGCAGCGGCCAATCGTCACGATCGCGCGGCGCGAGTGTCGCGACCATCGCGCTCTCGGCGCTGAGCGCATCCTCGACCTGCGAGCGATTGAACAAGTAAGGGAATAGCCGGCCGAGGTTCGAGAACAAGTTGCCGACCTGTTGCCAAGTAACCTCCTCAGCACTTACGTCGAGGATGTGCAGAGGCGAGGAGCTGAGCACGAGGATCTTGCTTGCGCCCATCTGCCGGGACGCCTCCACCGGAACGTTGTGTGCAAAGCCGCCGTCGACGAGCCACTCGCGCTCGTAGCCGGGCAACGAGACCTGCGTGGCAGGAAAGACCGGGAACGGCGAGCCCGAAGCGAACGCCGTGTCGATCACATGTCGATTGGTAATCGTGCAATTGGCGACTGCCCAGCGCGGATCTGAGCCTTGCAGATCGATGAGCGCGCCGCCGTCGACAGCCGCGACGGAACAGTCACAGCCGTCCGGGTCAGCGCATGAGCCCTGCGCGATGATGTCCGGATGAAAGACGTAATAGCGCTCGCGCTCATTCATGAGCGACGTCGCAGAGATCACGAGCGGCGTGTTGGGTGTCCAATCGAGATCGCCGTCGATATCGACATCACAGTTGTCGCGATCGACGTCGGGACAGACCGGCTTCAGATAGGTCGTTTCGAGAAAACGCTTGGCCGTAGCGTTACCGTAGAGGGCCGGCGCCATGACGAGATTCCAGTACGCGAACGAAATGATGAGAAACAATGCGATCCGCTGGTAACGCTTCGCGTTCACAAGATAGGTGCGCTTCGGAAAGTCGACAGCCAGGAAATCGAGGCCCGTTCGAACGAACTTTTGCAGCGAATTCGCCCAGGACGCATAGCCGGCCACGATGACCAGAACCGATACGGCAACAGAATAGAACAGCAGGAATCGCCAGAAGCTGCCCGTGAGCTCGAACGTGGAGCCACCGGCGACGACGACGGCGAGCTGCACGAGCACGGGCACTGCAATGAGAATACCGAACGCGCGGAAAATGTAGCCGTTGTCGACGAGCTCAACCGTTCCCTTACCGCGCTTGCTCAAACGCGCGAGCACGAGGTGCAGTGTCACAAAAATGATTAGGAAACCGACACAGGCAACCAGCGTTGCGAGGCTGATCGTCGCCCCGAGTACGGGTAGGAGGCGATTGGCTATCGACTCGGCGAATTGCTCCGTGCCGGCCGCAGCGAGCACCAATACCGCTCCGAAGCCGAACAGCACGTAATCGCGAACTGTGAAATACCCTCTTTGCCACGCGAACGACGATCCGAACCGCAGTCGGTTATCCGAGTAAATAGCAATGAGCGTATAACCAAAATAAAACACGCCCGAGATGGCCGGCACGTGCTGCAGGCCTCCCTCCCCATTTACGATCTTGAGAACCCACGGCGAGCCCGCGAGCAAGAGGACCCAGATAGACCTCGGCGGATATCCTCCCCTTAGCTCTTCCGGATCAGCATAAGGCTCCGGAACAGATACAGGCTCGGTGAGCCCGGACAGCTTGGGGACGCGGCGTGCGAGCAGAAATACGATCGCAAAGACGAGCACGCTGACGAGGCCACTGAGATAGCGCGGGGCCTCGAGCCACGGAAAGACGTCGGCGTTAGAGATATAACTCCCGCTGCGAGTTTTCCAGAGCAGATCGGTCAGATTGTTAGTCCCTCGTCCTTGAATCGTGGACACGAATAGGCCGAGCAACGCGCCGCCCGACGTCCCGACGACGTGATCGACCTTCAGCGTGTCGTGTTCCACACCGGGGGTCACTTCGAGATCCGTATTCGTCAGGTAGAGGTTGTCGTATAGGTGATCGATGAGAAGTGTTTGAAAGGCTGCCTTAACGCCGCCACCCGTCAACACCAGACCGAACGGCTCAGAATCGACTGCCGAGCCCTCTTCGCCATGCAGAATGTGAAACAGCTCGGGAATCGAGAAACGGAAGTGGCGTTGCTTTCGCGCGCCGAGCTCTGTCAGGTTGTAGTTCTCCTGAAGAAAACCGAACAGTGGCGCGGCATCCTCCTTTTGCCTGTCCTGCAGCGGACTGTCGAGCCACGCGCCGATGAGGCCACCACCGAAGCTCGGAGGGCTGGGCTCCTCCACCACTTCGGTGAAGCGATCCGCAGCGCTCGCGCGATAGACGAAGTAATCCGAGAGCGGATCCGGCGTGGGCAACATCAACAAATCGCTCGGAGCGGCCCGTGCCGACACGCGCACGACCTCCAAAGCGACGGCATACTCGCTGATCGGAATGCTGTGATCCGGCAACCGAAACTGCAGCAACGCGAGGAAACCGCTCCAGAAGTGTGATTCCTCGAGCTCGGCAGGCAGGCCAAGCATCGGTAGACGAGCCGCCACGTAGTCGATGAGCACCGGCAGCGCCGGATCCAAATGCGACTCGAGGATGACGACGGCGTTTACGGTCTCGCCATGGCCGACGGACTCCAGCAACGTATCGAAACGAGCGCCCGGCGTACCGGCCGGCCCTGTCTCAGCCGTGAGCAAACGCATGCCGAGCGCGTATTCCTCTAACGGGGCGCCGTCGAAGGGTAAAACGCTCGAGTAGTGCAGAAACGGTTCGGGCGGGATTTCGCCCGTGTTCTCCAGTTCGTCGGCGTCGTCGTCGGCCGCGGGAAAAAGCAACGCGACGGCGAATGGCGAAACGATGCCCGCATCGATCTGACCGTTCTCCAGCCAATCGAGAATCTGGTAATCGTTCCCCTGCGCCAGAGCTAGACACGGATTGCCCGCGTTCCCGATGCTCTGCTCGGGAAAGTACGCGCTGGTCGCTGGTGTCACACCGATGCTGATGATCTTTCGCCCCTGATCCTGGCACGCAGCGATGGCAGCAGTGTTCGCCTCTGCATCGGCAGAAAAGAAGCACAGTAGGAGGAAGATCAGCGCGTATACGGGTCGATTCGCTTCAGACATGGTTCAGCCCCCCGGTGTTGCTTGTCTCGAGCGGGCTGCTAGGGCTTTCCGATAACGGCCGACGAGCCCGCCGGGATTTCGCTACCGATCTAGGTCGCTGAAATATCGGAAACGCAGCGCGTGCGCACGTTCCGTTTCATCGTGACTAGCTCACGTATCGTTCACTCCGATAGTACCGGCATCGGGATTCTTGTCAATTCCGCATGCTGGGCACGTTGGCCTCGGCATCGAGCACAGAGGCCTAGGACGAGCCGGAATTCACCTACTGCGTCTCTGCAGGCCGCAGCCTCCCGGTCACGTAGCCTGCAATATCACGCGCCTCGAACGAGCTCAGCGTGCCCGTAAAGCTCGGCATCTCGTTGCGCCCGTCTGCGATGATGCGCACGACCTGCCCGATCGGCAATCCCTGAGTGATCGGCGGACCGACATGCCCGGCTTCGCCGTCTTCACCGTGACAAGCCACGCAGGCCTGCTGGTACAGACGCGCGCCGTTGTCGAGATTCGGCGTGCCGACGATGGCGCCGATCATGTTACTGACGTCGGTCGTTGCAGGCGGGACGGGGTCCATTGTGCCATCGAGCGAGAACAGCCAGACGCTATCGCCTCTGGCGGAACCGGCGAAGACATTACCCGCCGAGAGGATCGCGACATATTGCGTGCCGTCGTGCTCGAATGTCGCGGCCGTCGCATTCGCGCCGGCACCAGTCTGAAATTCCCAAAGGCTGTTACCGTTATCGGAATTCAGCGCCATCAACCGACCG
>JAOTTJ010000491.1 GCA_029864465.1 Gammaproteobacteria bacterium
ACGGCAACCAACACCGTGGATGCCTGTGCGCTGTTCTCGTTGAGCGAAATCGCCGACGTCGTCGGTAATCCCGTGCTCGAGGGGCGTGTCTATGCGGGGCCGGAGGTGTGTCAGTGGAATACAGAAGACCCCGATCACGTCAGTCTACTCTTGACCGCTTACAGCGCGGGCAGCGTCCACACAAATGTGTTGTGCGAGGATCTGAGCGCATTGATCGACGGCGGCGAGCCGGTGATCGGTCTCGGTGATAAAGCCACTTTCAAATACTCCGGAGTTTCGGGCATATTCGATTCGGGCGACCTCGCTGCGTGCGGAGAAAAGGGATTCGTGAGCGTCAGCCTGAATGGCAGGAAGGACGAGGCCGCAATGAAGGAGGCGGCTATCGCGCTCACCCGTACGGTGTTCTCCCGGCTTTGAACGAGGCAGCCTGCGCAGACCGCGCTACCCTGCGAAAGTTTCCTGGCGGCAATCGACAGTGACCCGAATCCTGTTTGTCTGCACCGAAAACCGCCTGCGCAGCGCGACGGCCGAAGTCCTGTTCTCACGCTTTGACGGCATCGAGGCAATCGGCGCCGGGACGAATCCGGATGCGGCCACGCCGGTCAGCGGCGATCTCATCGAGTGGGCCGACGTCATCCTGGTCATGGAAGACGTGCACAAACGCAGACTCACGCAGCGGTTTCCGGATCTTCTGAAGGACAAGAAGATCGGCGTGCTGGGTCTCGCCGACATCTATGGCTTCATGGAGCCGGTGCTCGTTGATCTTTTGCAACGAAAAGTGCCCGCCTACGCAAGGCTTTGAGAGAATCGCGTTCGATTGGCGTTTACGCCAGTCCGAAAAAGCGGATGGCATTATCGGTCGTAACTCGCGCGACGTGTTCCTCGCTCTGGCCGCGCGACTCCGCAACGACGCGCAGCACCTCCGGCAGATAGGCCGGTTCGTTGCGGCGTGATTTGGGTTTCGGCCGCATCGTGCGCGGCAAAAGATACGGCGCGTCGGTCTCCAGCATCAGCCGGTCATCTGGGATAGCGCCCACAATCTCCCGCAAATGTGTGCCCCGGCGCTCGTCGCATATCCATCCCGTGATACCGATCCACAGACCCATTGCGATGTATTCACGCAGCGATTCGCCTTCGCCCGTGAAGCAGTGTGCGACGGCGCGCGACAGTCTGGGCAACATCGGTTCTAGAACTTCGACGAAATCGTCATGCGCATCGCGTTGATGCAGGAACACGGGCAGGCCCGTGTCGGCAGCGACATCGAGCTGTGCCCGGAACGCCACGAGCTGTGCTTCGCGCGGCGAGAAATTACGAAAGTAATCGAGCCCGCATTCTCCGATCGCGACGACCGGATCCTGAGCGGCCAACGTGGTGATCAGCCTGACACTCTGATCGCCGAATTTCGAAGCATGATGCGGATGCACGCCGGCGGTTGCATACAATACGCCCGGGTGCGATCCGGCCAACGCCGCTGCATCTTTGCTGCCCTGATCACTGCTGCCCGTGACGAGCATCTTGATGACGCCGGCAGCGTGCGCGCGTCGCAAGACGTCGTTACGATCAGCGTCGAAACTGTCGTGCATTAGGTTCGCGCCGATATCGATGAGCGGATAGGTCACGACTCAGTCAGCTCGCCAGCGAAACGTGGCCGCACCGAAGCCGAGAAAAGCTACGCTCATGATCGACAGTGCGATAAGCCTGGGCGCCACGTCCAGCAAGCCGGCGCCGTCGAGCATGACGGCTCGAGCCGAGTCGAGCACATGGGTCAGTGGAAATATCTTCGCGGCGTTCTGCACAAAAGACCCGGCACCCTCCAGCGAAAACCAGACCCCGGACATGAGCATCATGGGCCAGGTAATCACATTGACGAGACCGCCGGCCAGTTCCTCGCTCGTCACGCGCGCGGCGACGACGAGACCAAGGGAGATCATCGAGATCGTGCCGACGACCGCAACCAGGAGCAGCGTGATGTAGCTGCCTTCCATCGTCGTGTCGAGCAGGTATTTCGTCCCCATGAAGACGACGCTGGTAATCGTCGTGATCAGAATA
>JAOTTJ010000133.1 GCA_029864465.1 Gammaproteobacteria bacterium
GTAGAAAGAAGATTACGTGGGTGCTGGACCATCCACACAGGGCACTTACTCGGCTGCCGGGCCGATAGGAACGAGAAAAATCGAAGGTCCGGTATCGAGGAAGGCCTCATCCGTAGCGGCGAGGTTGTTTGCGTTCATAATCGTATGCAACGTCTCGACGTATTCTTGGCCACGCTCGGAGTAGCGTTTCTGCGAGAGTCCAGCCACTGACGTTCGAGCCGCGCTCGAGCAATTCGGCGCGCCGCGCGAGATGCGTGCCTGGCCTCATCCCACGTTAGGTCCGAAGTCGGCCCTGGTCGTGAATGTTGAACCCGCGCGGCTTGACTCGCTAGAACCGGAACGTAACTCCGAAGCTCGCAAACGGCAGCACGTCGAGGTCGTCGAGCGCATCCTCGAGCTCTGCTTCTTCCGCGGCGAGGTCCGCGGCGAAATTCGGGTCGTTGACGAGAAGACCGCTCGCCACTAGAGACACGTCGGGTGAGCCCTGGGCCACGAGACCGAGATCGAGGGAAAAACCGAAGCGTTTGGACTTAGACCAGTCCCAGCCGAGGCCAATGAACGGTGTCGTCCCGTCGAAGCCGACGGCTCCGCTGAGCGTGCCGATCTCCGCCGGTGTGTACAAGGTGTTACCGACCAGCACGGGCTGGTTGGGTGTGCTGGTCGCGCTCAGGCCGTTGTCGTTCGCGAGAAGGCCGAGACTCAGCCGGAACGGACCTGTTAACGGATGCAGATCGACGCCGACTGCAATCGAGTCCCAGTTCAAATCGAAGTCATAGTCTATGCCGCCCTCGGTAGCGTCAAAGGAATACCCCGATCCGTACAGCGCGCCGCGAAAGGCGATCCGCTCGCTGATGCTGTAGCTGTATTCGATGCCGAGGCCAAGGAGCCCGGCTTTGCCGCCGATGGAATGACCTTCGGCATGTGCGGGGGATTGGAGGAAGACCAAAAAGATGAGCAGCGCGGCTGAGATTCGCATGGCGGTGTCCCGATCGTTGAGCGTGAGCCGAGTCTAGCTCTGCGGCGCAACCCGTCACTTCGATCTGGGTCACATTACAGTGGGGTGTGTCGCTAGGGCTCAGCGACCCCGGTCGACTCGAGCTCCGCGAGGAGACCGCGCGCGTCCCCATCCGATGGAACGAGCGCGACGAGCCGGCGCGCATGCTCGATCGCTGCGTCGAGTTCTCCCGCGTCCCTTAGCATAGTCGTCAGGGCGAAGAGCGTGTCGCGATGCGCCGGGAAGCGCGTGTGAGTAATTCTCAGTGTAGCGAGCGCCGCCGCCGATTGTTCGGCGGAATTCAGCGCCACGCCCAGCACGTAAGCGTAGTACGGCGCGTCCGGCGCATTCGCAACGGCTGCGCGAAGTTGCATCAGGGCTTCGGCGAGTCTTTCAGAGCGGACGAGCGAAAGCCCGAGCGCGAGGTTCAGGCCAGCATCTTCAGGGCTCACGGCGAGGCCTTCTCGCAGAGTCGCCTCGGCTTCAGGCTCCCGACCGAGGTTACGATACAGATCTGCGAGGTTCACGTAGGCCGCCGAGAACGCGGGCTCGCGGCTTATCGCAACGAGATACAGGCGCGCGGATTCCTCCGCGCGGCCGAGCTCCGCCATCAACGTCCCGAGGTTCAATAGACCCGCCGCGCGGTCGCTGTTGAATCGTTGGACCTGCACGTACTCTGTCAACGCGGCGTCGAGATCGCTCTGGCGCCGCTCGCTGAGCTGGCCGCGTGCCGGCAGCAGCGCGCGCGCGGCCGCAATTCTCAGCGCCAGTCGCGGATCCGTGAGCAAACTCTGGGCACGTTCGTAACGGCGCTCCGGCGGGATGCTCTGCAGCGCCTCGAGCGCTGCGAGCTGGACCAGAGGATCTGCGCTATCTACGGCGCGGCTGATCAACTCGATGTCCGTGCCGGTCATCTGCTGGGCCAGCAAATTCACGGCCGTCGCGCGGACGATTGCGGGTTGCTCAGTGTTTTCCAGGACCCGACGCAGCAGCGGGGCCCGCTCTTCAGTCCAGGCCCGTCCTGCATGCAACGCCTCACCGTAGTGAAAGTCGTTCTGCCGGCCATCTGGAGACCATGCCGCGACTTGCTCTGCGGCCCAGTCCGAAGACTGCTCTGCATGACAGTCGTTACAGGCATTCGGACTTTGCAGTCTTGTCGAGAGATCAGGGCGTGGTACGCGAAAACTGTGATCGCGGCGCGGATCGACGCCCATGTAGGTCTCTGCGCGCATATGACAGGATACGCACTGCGAGCCCGCGCCGTTAGCCGCATGATGGTGGTGTTGCGGCGTGTCGAACGTGCTCGTAAGGTGGCACCTCGCGCATACGTCGTTGCCGCTCGCTCGCAGCGCCGTGCTGTGCGGCTCGTGGCAGTCGCTGCACGTCACGCCAGCGGAGGCCATCGCGCTCTGCAGGAACGAGCCGTAGACGTAGACTTCGTCGAGAATCTGCCCGTCCGCATGATAGAGGCCGGCATCGAGTAACGATGGCCGAAATCCGTCTAAGAAAGCATCTTGTGGCTCGTAATCATCGGTCAGCTGCGATCGGCGTGAGTGGCACTGCGCGCAAATCTCGATTTCGTTCGAACGAGGGGCGTCGTCCGCCAGCGAGGCGATACTGGCGCCGTCACGGAAGACCCAGGCACGCGCGACGCGGGTTGCCGCAGGGGGCGGCACCGTCGGATCGCTCGCATGGATCGAGCCCGGGCCATGACAGGCTTCGCAATCTACGTCGATACTGGCGAACGTCGTGTCGAATCCGTTGCCAGCGGACTCGTAGTTCTTGCGCAGGTCCGTTGAATGACATTCGGCGCAAGTCGTGTTCCAGCTCTGATAGGTTCCTGTCCAGTGCAGGGGGTCATCGCTGTCGATCTGTTCGTCCGGATACAGATGAAACCAGCGTTGACCACCGTCCTCAGCCGGGCGCGTATCCCACGCGATGCTCAATGTCTGATAGTGGCCGTCCGGCAGCTCCAGCAGATACTGCTGCAGCGGCTCGATGCCGATCGCATGCGTGACCCTGAACTCTTGGAGGCTCCCGTCCGCGCCATCGGTTCGTACCCAGCGTTCATCGCCCCGGCTGAAAAAGGACGTCGTGGTGTCGGCATAGACGAACTCGGTGTCATCGAAGTCGCCGAGCACGGTAGCTGGAGCTGCTACTTGAAGCGCCAGATCGTGATGTGAGTCGCGCCAGAGCGCTGCCTCGTTTGCATGGCACGCTGCACAGGCGGAACCGCCGACGAACTCCGCCGAGGCCGAATCTCGCATTTGACCAGCGGGATCTGCCTCGTTTGCGTTGTCGCAGCCAATCGTAAGGGTCGCTACGACAGCAGTGGCAGTCAGTATTTTCGCGCGGGTCAGGTTGAGCATGCGGCTGATCACGAGTTGTGCGAGCTGTCGACCTTTCGGACATGATACACGCCATCATTGCGGCCTTGCCGGGCGCGGTAGCTCGCGGGGGCCAGCGAGACCGCTGCGGGCCGATGCTTGCGGGTATACTGGCGCGCGGTCGAAACGGCAACCCATTGCTCACGATAGTGTCTCAATGTTGCAGTAGTTGGTTTCGGCCGTCTGTTGTCGTTGATCTGCTCGAGAGGTTTCAGCCGTTGGTCATGCGTACCTTATTGCTCCTAGCCGCAAGCACGCTATCCGCCCTATCGTGGTCCGATGCCGTTGCCCAGCCCCGGCTCGTCGTCGTGATCGTCGTCGATCAAATGCGCGCGAGCTATCTCGAGGAATTCGGCGCCAGCTTCGACGGCGGGTTCGCCAGGCTCCGAGAGCGCGGAGCCGTGTTTCTGAGTGCGAACCACGATCATGCGCTGACTGAGACCGCTCCGGGCAACGTGACCGTCGTGACGGGAACCCACCCATCCCGGCACGGCGTCGTCGGTAACGAGATCTGGGATCGGCAAGCGGCTCAACTCATGGGCGCGGTGCTCGATCCGGACCGTACCATGGTCGGCGCCGTCCGGCGTTCGGGGCGTTCGCCATGGCGAATGCTGAGAAGCACGCTCGGCGACTGGCTGAAGGCGAGCTCTCCCGAAAGCCGAGTGTTCGGAGTCTCTCTGAAAGATCGTACGGCAGTCTTTCTCGCTGGTCACACCGCCGACGGCGCCTATTGGTACGACGAGCGCGCCGGTAACTTCGTAACGTCGGATTATTATCGTGACGCGTTGCCAGACTGGGTCGCGGAGTTCAATGCTGCGGGGACGGTCGATGCCTATTTTCGCGCGAACTGGTCACCGCTTGCTGGTCTCGCGCCGCATGCGAGTGATCGCAATCTCCATCGGGGTTCTGCTGACGATTATCCGCCGTTTCCACATCTCATCGTCGGCGATGCAGACGAGCCGGACCGGCGTTTCTACGCACGCTTTCGGCTGACGCCATTCGCAGACCTGTTGACGCTCGACTTTGCCGAGGCGCTGATCGAGGCCGAGCAGCTCGGCGTCGATGGCGCTCCCGATCTCGCGTTCATCGGGTTGTCGGCATCAGACTACATCGGGCACCGGTATGGACCGACGTCGAACGAGATTCGCGATCATTACGCCCGCCTCGACGGTTACCTCGGCGATTTCTTCAATCACCTCGATGAGCAGATCGGGCCCGACGAATACGTCGTCGTCCTGACGGCCGATCATGGAGTGTCGACTATCCCCGAGCGGATTGCTGCGCAGGGTGGGGCCGGGGCGCGTATCCACGAGGATGACATCCTCGCGGAGATCGAGCCGGTCGTCGCCGATGCGCACCGTCGCGGGCTCATCGAGAGCATGCCCACGCTGCGGTACGAGTTCGGGGTTATTTTCGACTTCGGTGAGGCCGATGTCTCGCAGGCCCAGTCAGATTCACTGGCGGCGCTCGTTGCCGCCGAGCTCTCCGGGCACCCGTTCGTGTCCGCGACCTTCACCCACCAGCAGCTGCGTGAGGGTATCGATGCCGGCTCGCCGTGGTTCGGCTTGTACGAGCGCAGCTTCCATCCGGATCGCGCGCCCGATGTCGTCGCGCATGTCAGGGAAAATCACTTGATCACGGATCGTCGCCTTGGTACGTCGCATTCATCGCCGTATGCTTACGATCGGCACGTGCCGCTGATCTTCACGGGCCCCGGGATTTCCGCCGGTGAGCACGCAGAAGCCGTGCGCACAGTCGATGTTGCGCCCACGATTGCAGCGTTGCTCGGTATAGCACCTCCGTCCGATATCGACGGTAAGGTCCTGACGCTCGGCCCGCATCAAGCAGACTGAGTTGTAAGGCGGTTCGCCGATTAGTCTCGAAGCGCTGCGGTGCTAAACTGCTCGACACGTAATGAACCCAAGCTTTCTCGATTACCTGCGCGACGAGCTCGAAGGGCTCAAAGGCGCCGGGCTCTACAAGGCTGAGCGCGAGCTGACGACACCGCAGCGCGCCGCAATTGGCGTGGCGGGGCTCGACAACGGCGAAGTCATCAACTTCTGCGCCAACAACTATCTGGGCCTCGCGAGCCATCCCGAGGTGATCGCAACGGCACATCGGGCGCTCGAGGAGTATGGCTACGGGCTTGCCTCGGTACGTTTTATCTGCGGCACGCAGGTCGTGCATAAACGTCTCGAGCGACGTATCTCGGAATTTCTAGGCACCGACGACACGATACTCTATAGCTCTTGCTTCGACGCTAACGGCGGTCTGTTCGAGACCTTGCTCGGCGAGGATGACGCCGTACTCAGTGACGCGCTCAATCACGCAAGTATCATCGATGGAATCCGGCTCAGCAAAGCCAAGCGTTTCCGGTACCGCAACAACGACATGGCCGATCTCGCGGCACAGCTCGAGTCCGCGGCCGAAGCCCGCGTGAAACTCATCGTCACCGACGGCGTCTTCTCGATGGACGGCTCTGTCGCCAGGCTTCCCGAGATCTGCGGGCTGGCCGATCGTCATGGCGCGCTGGTCATGGTCGACGACTCCCACGCGACGGGCGTGCTCGGCGACGGCGGCCGCGGTACGCCGGAGCACTGCGGTGTGGCTGATCGTGTGGACATCGTCACGAGCACGCTCGGCAAGGCGCTCGGCGGGGCGTCGGGCGGCTTCACGTCCGGTCGTGCAGAGATCGTCGCCTGGCTCAGGCAGCGCTCTAGGCCGTATTTGTTCTCGAACACGCTCGCACCCATGATTGCGGCGACCTCGATAGCCGTGCTCGACCTGATCGAGTCGAGTGCCGAGCTTCGCGGGCGTTTGCTCGCCAACGCGACATACTTGCGGCGCGGCTTGAGCGAGGCAGGATTTGACCTTCTGCCCGGAGAGCACCCAATCATTCCGGTCATGATCGGCGATGCGCGAGCTGCGTATGAGCTGGCCGAAGCGCTGCTCGCGCGTGGCATCTACGTCATCGGGTTCTCGTACCCCGTGGTGCCGCTCGAGCAGGCGCGGATCAGGATTCAGGTCTCTGCCGCGCACGAGCGGGAGCATCTCGATACAGCGATCGAGGCCTTTCGCGCGGCCGGGTCCGAGCTCGGACTCATCAGCGACGGCTCGATATGAAAGCGCTCGTTAAGAGCAGGGCGGAGCCGGGTATCTGGCTCGAAGACATTCCCGAGCCCGTCGTCGGGCCCAATGACGTGCTCATCGAAGTGCGCCGGGCGTCGATCTGTGGCACCGATATCCATATCTACGAATGGAACGACTGGGCGCAGACAGCGATTTCTGTCCCGCTGACCATCGGGCACGAGTTCATGGGCACGATCGTCGAGCTCGGCAGCGAGGTCTACGGCTATGCGCCCGGTGACCGTGTTTCCGCCGAAGGGCATGTGACCTGCGGGTTTTGCCGAAATTGTCGAGCCGGGCGCCGGCACCTTTGCATTCACGCTGTCGGAATCGGTGTAGAGCGGTCGGGTGGCATGGCCGAGCGTGTCGTCGTGCCAGCGAGTAACGTGTTCAAGTTACCCGCTGAGATCGATGACGATCTCGGCGCCATCCTCGATCCGTTCGGTAATGCGACGCACACGGCATTGTCCTTCGATCTCGTCGGCGAGGACGTATTGATCACGGGTGCGGGTCCGATCGGAATCATGGCGTGTCGAATCGCACGCTTCGTCGGTGCGCGGCATATCGTGATCACGGACATGAACGACTATCGTCTCGACCTAGCGCGAAAAATGGGCGCGACCGTCGCGCTCGACGTGCGGACTGGCTCGATCGCCGAGACGATGGGCGGGCTCGGAATGACGGAAGGTTTCGATATCGGCTTTGAGATGTCCGGTGCGCCGGGCGCGCTCGACGACTTGATCGAGCACATGCATCACGGCGGAAAGTTGGCGCTGCTCGGCCTGCCACCCGAGCCTATCGCGACCGACTGGACGAAGATCATATTCAAGGGCCTGATACTCAAAGGCATCTACGGCCGCGAGATGTTCGAGACCTGGTACAAGATGGCGAGCATGCTGCAGAGCGGCCTCGGTATCGAGCCGATCATCACCCACCATCTGCCATATACCGACTACATGGACGCATTCGAGATCATGCGCTCAGGCGAGTCCGGCAAGGTCATACTCGAATGGGGCTAGCTCGCGGCTGACGCAGCGCGAACTGCGGAGTGGCTACTTTCCGAGCGCGGACCGCAGCGCTGCGATCTGCTCCTCGGCCTGGTGTAGCACGCCACCCAGCTCACTTGCGGAGATCGCGAGATGCTTTGCGGCCGGCACGTTCTCGAGCTGCAACTCCGCGTCGGAGTCCTGACGCAGAAAAGCACCCAGCAGATGGGCCACGATCAGGATATCCGTCAGGTCCGTTTGCCCGTCGTGCTCGCGCTCGGTCTCCTGGTACTTCGCGACAGAGCCGGAAACTTCCTCGGGAAAGTTCCACGCCTCGAGGATCGCGCTGCCGATTGCAGCATGCCAGCCGTCGAGGATCTCCGACAGATGCGCCGTGTCCTCGAACAGCTCCGGATGATCTTCCGCTTGCGCGAGGATA
>JAOTTJ010000492.1 GCA_029864465.1 Gammaproteobacteria bacterium
GCCCGAAGGTGTGACACTCGAAGAGGACAACACGCAAACGGACATGCTCATGGCCAAGGGCCGTTTCCAGCTCGACCAGGACGCGCGCGAGATCTACATCATCAATTGGAAGCGCGTGCTGGTCTACGACGCCGACACGGGTGCGTTCAAACGCGGCTGGGGCGGCCACGGCATGGCGCTCGAGGACATCCCGAACGATCCGATACCCCCGTACGACTGGACCGGTCAGCAACCGCCGCACGTCGAAAGTTTCGTCCCGGACATGCACTTCCTCGAGATCTCCAACGACGGGCTCGTCTATGTCGGCGAGCGCGGCCAGAACCGCATTCAGGTCTTCCAGAAGGACGGCACGTGGGTCGAGGATTTTTACGTCGGGGCGCACACACCCGCACGCGGCCCGGGCTGCGGCGGCTTGCGCGACACCTCAGCGCCGCCCTGCGGAACGATGTACAAGCTCATCATCTCGAAGGATCCCGAGCAAAACTATCTGTTCATGGCTGACGGCACGAACAATAAAGTCTGGATCATCGACCGCCGCAGTGGCGAGACGTTGGGCTCGTTCGGACGTAATGGCGGCTATGCGGGTGAGCTTCACTGGGTCAACGCGATCGGCATCGATACCGACGGCAATATTTATACCGGCGAGGTCGAGCACGCCAAGCGGATTCAAAAATTTCTGCCAGTGATGGCGGAGCGCTGACGGTACTGTAAGCCTAGCGTCTAATCACCTGTTCAATACAGGCCATCCGGCGCAATCGCAGCGGCCAGCCGTACCCGGCTCGCTGCCCTGCACTGCGCCGGTCGCCGGAACGTTACGGGAGGCAGGCATGCTCGATCGAAGATCATTTCTGGCGACGGGGGCTTACGCCGCAGGCGGACTGTTGCTGGCCAGCGCGGGTGGCGCCGTGCTCGCGCAGGACCGGAAGATCGTCCGGGTCGGTGGACGGCGCGTCACGGTAGTCGACATCCATGCACACTGCGACTTTCCCGAGGTCGCGGATGTCATTCGCGGCACGAGCATGGCAGACGCGAACTTGAGCCGGGTCCTCGGCCCCGAGCGGATTGCGGACATGGACGCCTGGGGCATCGACGTCGCTGCCCTGAGCGTCAACCGGTATTGGTGGTACGAGGCCGACCATGAGCGCGCGCGCGAGATCGTGCGCATCAATGACGAGCAGCTCGCCGCCTGGTGCCGTCGGCATCCCGATCGTTTCGTCGCGCTCTCCTCCCCGGCACTGCAGTTCCCGGAGCTCGCCGCCGAGCAGCTCGAATACGCGGTGACCGAGCTCGGGCACCGCGGTGGCTCCGTCGGCGGCCATGTCCAGGGCGAACAGCCCTCGCTCGCGAAATACGATCCATTCTGGGCCAAAGCCGAAGAGCTCGGCGTGCCGGTCTTCATGCATCCCCAGGGAGCGCCAAACATCATTCAGCCGGGCGCTCTGGCCGGACCCGGCGGCCTCGGCAACGTCATCGGCAATCCGCTCGAGACGACGCTATTTCTATCGCGCATGATTTTCGACGGTACGCTGGATCGGTTTCCGACCCTCAAGATCTGCGCCGCGCACGGGGGCGGCTTCCTGCCCTCCTATATCGGCCGCTCGGAGGTCGCCTGCGACCGCAATAACGCGCGCTGCGTCAACACGCGAAACGCCGGGGAGTACTTCACAGACCAAATTCTCGTCGACTCGATGGTGTTCAACGAGGAAGGCATACGCCATCTCGTCGCCGTGGGCGGAGCCAGCCAGGTTGTCTACGGCACGGACATGCCGCACGGCTGGCCCGATACGCTCGAGCTCATCGTGCAGTCGCCGTCACTGACCGATGCGCAGAAAACGGCCATTCTCGGTGGCAATCTGGTCGAGCTCCTCAGAATCGGCTGAATGGAGGATGGCTCAGAGGCGTCTGGGCGCGTCGGGTTATTGTTGAATTAACCCGCCGTTCGCTCAAAGAAAACGAAACAGCGATAAACCCTGCATGCGCGCGAAGGCCTGCTGGGTTGCCTCGAGCCCGAATAGCTGCTGGCTCAGGGAGCTGATCGCCTCGGC
>JAOTTJ010000493.1 GCA_029864465.1 Gammaproteobacteria bacterium
CTCGATGAAGACCTCCTGTGCCCCGAGTAGCATCTGCCGTAGCTCGTCCGCGGTTTTCTCTGCCGGCCCGACTGGGAGCACAGCGATTGCCAGAGCCGTCTGAGGCTCCGCGCCCATCGCATCGATGTCGCTCAAGCAATGGGTTGCCGTGATTTGCCCGAAGATATAGGGATCGTCGATCATCGGCCGAAACCCGTCGACGGACAGCACGGTCAGTTTGTCCTGCGGTACCTCGACCACGGCTGCATCGTCCGGTGCGTGCAAGCCGACGATGACGTCGTCTCGTTCAACTGGCTTCAAGTCGCTTAGAGCGGCCGTGAGAACATCTGCAGGCACCTTCGCACCGCAGCCGCCGCAACGCATCTCATCGCCTGCGCTTTGTGACGACGACGCATCGCGTAACGGGCTTGACCCGGGCTGCTCGCTTGCTTGCATTGGCGGCAGCTCCTGGAAGCGCTGCATAAATCGCCGGTCGATCCAGTTTTTCCAGCGCCAGACCCAACGCCCTTCGGCGGACCATCTGCCGCGCGCTGCTACGGCATACCGATCCCCGGTGCTGATCAAGGTCAAGAATTGCCGCTGCGGACGGTATCTTACGAGTGGCGAGCTCAGTGCCGAACGACGCAAGTTGCGCGTCAACGGAGGGCCCTGGCGAACCGCGTACACGCCGGCTTTCGGGCGCGGGTGATTTTGCATCGTCGCGACATCGCCGGTCGCGAAAACGTTCGGATGGCTCACGGACTGCAGGTAGTCGTTGACGAGGACGAAGCCGCGGTCATCGAGGCTCAGGCCCGTGTCGTTGAGCCACTCGGGCGGACTGGCCTGTGTAACCCATAGGATTTCGTCATACGTGAATTCGTTTCCGGCCGAGTCGACTACGCGCCCGGGCATAACTTCGGCAATGCGCGTGTTGGCTCGGATGGTGAGACCGCGCGCACCGAACAAACGCCTGAAGCGGCGTGCAACATTGGCAGAATGCGATGCGAGAATGTCGTCTTCCGCGGTCAGTAGCTCGAGCGTGAGGGGAGTTCGGGAACCGTCACGCTGAGCGCGTTGCTCGAACGCGTGATGCACCGCCAAGCTGAGCTCTACGCCGCCAGCACCGCCGCCGACGACGCCAATGCGAGTCGGGCCGTCGCGTTGCCTCACGCGTTCCATCAGGTCGGTCCATTGGTTGAGAAATTGACCGATCGGCTTGACCGGCACGGTATTGCCCGCGGCACCGGGTGTGAGGTGTGTGGATGGAGTGGAGCCGATATTGATAGATAAGATGTCGTAGCTAACGGGCGGACGGTCCGCAAGCGCTACGGTGCCCGCATCGACGTCGATCCCGACGACCGAGGCGCAGTAAAAACGTGCGCCGGCGAAACGCGCCAACGGTGTCAAGTCGATATGCGTTTCATCAAATGTGTAATGCCCGGCAATCAGCCCGGGTAACATGCCGGAGTAGGGTGTCTCGAGCTCTCGGCTGATCAGCGTCAACCGGACCCCCGGCAGCGGTCGCATGCCGAAGGACTTCAGCACCGCGATATGGCTGTGGCCGCCGCCGAGCAGCACGATATCCTTGACAACTGGGACTGCTGGGCGCATCGATCGGGCACGGGGCTGCAGAAGAACGCCGACTATACACACAGCTCATGGACCCGGGCCAGGGTCGTGGGTGGTCGTCAGCGTGGTTGCGATCGGTCGTCGCCTGAATCGGCGACTGAGGTCTAGTGTTGGATCGCCTCGGGTGCGCGCTGCCTGTCCAGCGCTGTCACGTCGAACTCGAACGTAAACGCGTACTCGCCCGGCGGAAAGCAAATCTCGTCGTCGCAGGTTTGATAGACGAGCACCGCATCGAGCTCGAGCGTCGAGTCCTCATACGCCGGTGCAAGCGTAAACGTACGCTGGATACGGGCGCTGTCGTGGTAGACCGGGACCGTTTCGTCGATCGGCTCGAGGTAAAGCATTTCGGCTTCGGGTAATTCGAGCGGTCCGACACGCAGCATCGGGCTCTCGGCGACCCGCAGGTCGACGGCCGTGTAGTCTGAGCCCGGTGCG
>JAOTTJ010000494.1 GCA_029864465.1 Gammaproteobacteria bacterium
GGCATTTGGCGATTACGTCGAGGCCGACCGGCGGGGCATCTACGAGCTCAAGCGCCTTCCGGCCGCAGACGATCCGCAGTTCTTCCGCACTCAACGCGTGCGCGAGCGCGAGCACGTCTTCATCGAAACCCTGAACGAGCATTACGCGGATTTCTATTTCAACGCGAGCGGCTCTTACGACGGGTGGCGTGCATACGCCCGGGAGGAGGCAATCGCCGTTAAGGAGCTGCAGCGCTCGTCACGCTGGCGCACGGGTATGGGCATCGCAACGATCGTCGCGTCCGTTCTTTACGGCGCGAATAGCGAAGGCCAATTCAGTGATCGCATCGTCCGCGACGCGCTGATGTACATGGGTATGGATCTCATCAAGACTGCTCGTGTGCGGCGCGAAGAGAAGCGCCTTCACGCTGAGGCGTTGGAGGAGCTTTCTGTGAGCTTCGACGACGAGGTCAAGCCGATGGTCGTGGAGATCGAGGGCACGCAGCATCGGCTCGAGGGCACGGCCGAGATTCAGTACGAAGAATGGCGCGAGTTGCTGCGTCAGCTCTACCTCGCCGATACCGGTTTTGCGGCGGACTACGATTTCTACACCGAAGAAGCAGCCGAGCTCGATATCGAAGGTCCAACACGCGCTCCCGTGATCATTACGACCGAAGCCGAGAACACCGAGGCCGAAGAGGCCGAAGAGGCCGAAGGCGATGCGGAAGACGCGCCCGAAGACGGTCTTGCCGGAGCCACGGCCGGAATCTAATCGCCGGCGCCGCTTCCTTTCGACTCGCGGCGCCCGGCCACGCCGCGATCCCACGGCGACTATCCGCGCGATGAGCTTGTGTGGCGATGATGCGGTCACGCTCGAGCGCCGGCTAGGCCGGTCGGACGTCGTCGAGGTCTGGTCCGCGACCCTCGCCGATCTCGGTCGCTGTGTCGTCAAATTCCCAGCCGCGCGCTGGTCCGGTCACGCCGGTGCCGCGAGGTTGATCGAGCGGGAATTGGAGTTTCTCCGGCGAGCGGCACACGCTGGCGTTGTGGAGGCTCTCGACCTTGTTCCAATGCGAACTGGTCCCGGCCTCGTCATGGAATATCTTCCCGGTGGCGATCTCGTCGCGCTGGCTGGCAGCCATCCGAAACATTGGGCAGGCCCCGCTCGCGATGTCGTGCGCTCACTCGCGCACGTGCACGGCTGCGGAATCGTGCATGGCGACGTGAAACCGCGCAACGTGCTACTGGACGCCGGCGGCCATGCCAAGCTCATCGACTTCGGCCTCGCGCGCGATGCCGGCAGCACGAGCCGGGCGGGTGGCGGCACGCCGGCCTATCAGTGCTCGGCGCAGTGGCAGGGCGCCCCCGCAGATCCTGCCCACGATACTCACGCATTGGCCGTTATGACGTACGAGTTGCTCTGCGGACGGCTACCGTTTGGATCTGCGCCCGATGCTCGAGCCTTGGAAACGCCGCCCGTGCCCCCACTTGAACTACATCCAGCCTACGAGGGTGAGCCGGTGCTCGTGGAGCTGGCCGCGCTCATCGAGATGCTGCTGACGGCCAAAGCTGATGTGCACGACCGGCCGCTCGATGCGCTCGAAGCCCTGCTTGGGGCTATTATTGCCGTGCACGACTGACGAGAGAGCCCTTTGGACGAGACGAATACGCAACATCCCGAGCACGAGGAGATCATCCAGCCCGTCAAGCCGCGGATCGACGATGCGAGCTCGCTGCCGCGTCTTGCGGCTCAGCCCGGCGAAGGCCGCAGGGCGCTATGGCCCGTGGCCGTCGTGCTTTCGGGCTTGCTGGTCGTCGCGCTAGGTGTGATTTTCCTGCTGCCGGGTTGGGTCGCCGATCAAGAGGAACAACAGGCTGCCGAGCCTGCTGAGCCCGTGGAAATCTTGCCCGAGCTGCCCGAGGAGCCTGTGTTGTCTGCCGAGGAAATCGAGCAACTGCGGGCGCAGGCTGAGGCGCTGCTCGCCGAGCTACTTCCACAGCAGGCGCGCCTCGGGGAGCTATCGGCGGCGAACTGGGGTGAGGAGACTTGGGCGGAGTACGAG
>JAOTTJ010000495.1 GCA_029864465.1 Gammaproteobacteria bacterium
TCCTCCAACTGAGCCAGCGTCTCCTGCACAGGCAGAAATACCGTGGCTGCCCCAAACAGCAAAGCCCGGCCACTCGTCGAGCGAGCGACCGCTTTAATGCGATCCATTCTCATGATTAACCCCCCCTGAACTCCCCAAGCGAACGATGCTCTGTGCCGGACGGCCATCGATCGACAGGCGTGTCTTCATGCACGCTGCCTTTAGCCGTTGCGCCTTAACGACGCTCCCAGACCGAGCTTTTTTGCGTACTTCGTTTTCGACTGTAGTGGACATAAGACGATTTCGCAAGAACCAACACACATCGTCGTATTGATGCGCTCGCTAACTCGCCGAACTTCGCTGCGACGAGAAACGGGCAGACGAGTTGCCCTGCCGCGCACGGGTCAAGAAACGAACGCGTCGCTTCCGTCCACCGGCACTACATTGCGCCGCGACGCATCACGCGCGCAGCGCAGCCAGAACTCGATCCGGTGTCAGCGGCAGCTCCCTGACACGCGCGCCGGTGGCCGCGAACACGGCATTGGCAACGGCCGCACCGGTCGCGCCGAGACCGAGCTCGCCGACGCCGCTCGGCGCCTTGTTGCTCGCGAGCACGCTGATCTCGACCTCTGGAATCTCGTTCATGCGCATGACCGGGTAGTCTGCGAAGTTTGATTGATCGACGATGCCGCTGGTGATCGTGATGCGTTCCTTCAATGCGTTGCTGAGACCAAAGATGACGTTGCCTTCCATCTGCGCCTCGGTGTTACGCGGAGCAACGATGAATCCTGCATCGATGGCCATCCAGAATTTGTGCACGCGAATCTGACCGGTCTGCTCGTCGATCGAGATCTCGGCGATGCCGGCGGACACAGCGGCACCGCCGTAATCAGAGAGTGCGACGCCAAGCGCAGTGCCCTGCCGCGGCCGCGACCACTCGGCCATGCGCCCAACCTCCTCGAGGACGGCGCGCCCAGCCTCGTCGTTGCGTGCGAGCTCGATGCGAAACGCAAGCGGATCAGCGCCAACTGCATGCGCGAGCTCATCGAAAAACGACTCGTTCGCAAACCGCGTATAGCTGGTCGCGACGCCACGCCACGGCGCTAATCGTGAACAGCGATCGACCATGACGTGCTCGGCACGCACGTTCGGGATATCGTAGCGCGTCGTTTGTGCGCCGTTCATTGCAATACCATCCCTGCCGCGGGCGTTCTCCCAGCGCGGCTCGTTCATGTAGCCGAGCACGGTCGGCGTCGCCACGCGTTGCTGCAGCGCCGTGATGTTGCCATCGGCATCGAGCGCCGCACGCAAGTACTGCGCGGCAAGCGGGCGAAACGCGCCGTCTTTGACGTCGTCCTCGCGGCTCCAGATGACTTTGACGGGCCGACCGATCGCTTTCGAAACGAACAGCGCATCGTCGACATACTTCTGCCGATATTCGCAGCGGCGACCGTAACCGCCGCCGATGTACATCGGGTGCATGACGATCCGGTCAGGCGTCGTCTCCAACGCCTCCGCCGAACCCAGCACGGTCAAGCTCTGAGACTGCGTGCTGACCCAGATCTCCGCGGACTTGCCGTCCGCGGCAACGCTCGCGGTCGCGTTCATCGGCTCCATCTGCGCGTGATAGGCGGGGTCCGTGCGATAGACGGCCTCGATGACTCGGTCGGCGCGCTCGAAAGCCGGCCCGATGTCACCGACGTCCTGCCACAGCGGGTTGTCGGTGTGAAACTCCAGATCCCGGGCGCGCGCCTCGTACTCGTCGAGATCGGCACTCTGGGTAGCGTCCCGAAAACGCGAAGTTTCGCTCCACGTCACCTCGAGCGCTTGCTTTCCCCACATGGTCGCCTCGACCGTTTCGCCAACGACGGCGACGCCGTAGGGTAGCGCGACAATATCCGTCACCCCGTCCACGGCGCGCGCCGCGGCATCGTTCACGTCCACAGGCGACTCGCCCTCGACCGGAGTCCTGAGGATCGACGCGTAGACCATGCCCGGGACCTGCACGTCGATACCGTATTCTGCCGAGCCGTCGACTTTTGCAGGAACGTCAAGCCGCGT
>JAOTTJ010000134.1 GCA_029864465.1 Gammaproteobacteria bacterium
CCCGGCATCCTGAGCGTGCACTATCCGATCATGGCCGGAATTACGGTGGCTGTGTTCGTCCTCGCGTACAATCGAAGAAAGCACAGAGGAAGATTAGGCCGGGGCGCCGGTGCTGCCATGCTGATCTCGTTTACCGTCTATCACGCCGTCGTCGCCTGGCACACGCTCGCAACCTAGGCCGAGAGATGTATCTGACTCCCCGCAATGTGCTCGGCTTCGCGATCTTGGGCGCGGCGGCGATTGCGAGCTGGTATTGGAGCCGGGATACGATTGTGCTGGACGACAGCGGCGACGATGGCCCCGCAGCGCCGCTCGGCTATTACCTCCGAGATGCAGCCATCAGGGTCATGGATGTCGACGGCAGCGTGCTCTATGAGATTTCGGCGGAGGCAATCGAGGAGCGCCCCGACGAGAACCAGACGATCCTGAGCGGCGTCTTCGTCAGATACAGCCCGATGACCGACGTGCCCTGGGAGGTCAGCGCCGAAAGCGGCGTAATCCCACGCGATGAACGTTTCATAGAGCTCAGCGGCGAGGTCGAGCTCAGCTCGATCCCGGACGATCGCAGCGAGCGCACGATTATTCGTGCACCGCGACTGAGATTCACACCGGACGATTTTCTCGCGACCACGGACACGACAGTCAGCCTCGTGCTGGGCGAACAACGGCTGGACGCCATCGGCATGCGCGCAGACTTGCAGGACGATCACCTGGAACTAGAATCGAGCGTACATGGACAATTCGACCGATAGGCTGCGAATTCTCGCCGCGGCAATCCTGCTGATCGCGCTGAATGCCGCGGTGGCCCAGGACGATCCGCAACCGATCTCACTCGACGCGGAATCCTCGTTGTTCGACCGCCAAACCAACAGAGTCGAGTTTCGGCGACTCACTATTTCCCAGGGAGATATGTCCATCAGCGCGGATGAGGCCATTGCGACGGGGCTCGATTTCGAGGAAGGCGAGTGGCGGTTTTCGGGCAACGTCACTTTCACGGTCGAGTCAGCGCGCATCGATGCCGATAGTGCACTAATGACCTTCGTCGATAATGAGCTACAGACTGCCGAGCTCATCGGCAATCCAGCGACACTGGAGGATCTTGGCGATCCCGACGCGGATCCCGTTCGCGGCGGCGCGTCGCGTCTCGTTTACGACAATGCGGCGCAGGTCATGCGCATGCTCGACGGTGCGTGGTTCGCGAGCGGGCAGAACGAATTTCGCGGTTGCGATCTCATCTACGACTTGGAGAAGGAACAGTTGACTTCGGGATCTTCCGATTGCGGTGAACCTGTCTTAATCACAATCGTGCCGCGTAACGAAGAGGATGAAGAGAGCGAAAGCTCCTTTGCGCCATGAATGAGCTCTCGGCGCTCGGTATCGCCAAACGCTACCGTTCTCGCGAGGTGGTCAGCGATCTTTCGCTGAACATCAGCAGCGGCCAGGTCGTCGGATTGCTCGGGCCGAACGGCGCGGGAAAGACGACTGCTTTCTACATGATTGTCGGTCTGATCGGTTGCGATCGTGGCAAGATCATACTCAACGGCTCCGACATCACCCGGCTGCCAGTCCATAGCCGAGCCCGAAAAGGGCTCGGCTATCTGCCGCAAGAGGCATCCGTGTTCCGCAAGCTCACCGTGGCCGACAATATCCGTGCGATTCTGCAGACGCGCACGGATCTCGATCGCGGTGCACGGCATTCAGTGCTCGAAAAACTGCTCGAGGAGCTGCATATCGCCCACGTGCGCGACAGCCTCGGCGTCGCGCTGTCAGGCGGCGAGCGCCGGCGTGTCGAGATTGCGCGCGCACTGGCAGCCGAGCCGAAGTTCGTGCTGCTCGATGAGCCGTTTGCAGGCGTTGATCCGATCTCTGTTATCGACATTCAAAGAATCATTCGGCAACTGACCGAACGAGGGATCGGCGTTCTGATTACTGATCATAACGTTCGTGAGACCCTCGGTATCTGCGGCCACGCGTATATTCTGCATAACGGCAAGCTCATGGCGTCAGGCGGACCGGAGCAAATACTCGCCGATCAGAAAGTCCGTGATGTTTATCTAGGAGAGGGCTTCTCCCTGTAGGGTAAACTCCCCGCCATGTTGAAGCCCTCTCTGCAGCTGAGACTCTCGCAGCAGCTGACGATGACGCCACAGTTGCAGCAGGCAATACGCTTGCTGCAACTGCCAGTCATGGAACTGCAGACGCAGATCCAGCAGGCTCTCGATGAGAACGTCATGCTCGAGCTCGACGAGTCCGAGGTCGCGACCGAGAGTGAAACAGACGTCGTAGCGGAGACACAAGACGACCGCGACGAGCTCGCCGTAGCCGTCGAGGCGGAGTGGGCCGACCGTCAAACCGCCGATGCGGGCGTCGGGTCCGGAGCAGGAGCCAGCAACTTCGAGCCTCGCGGCCAACAGGAGTTCGCCGATCTTTCAGGCGAGACGCTGCACGAGCATCTCCTCTGGCAGCTGGGGCTCGAACACCTCGACGCCCGCGCCTTGGCGATCGGCCAGGCGCTCATCGATGGAATCAATGACGATGGCTATCTCACTGATGATCTCGAAGCCGTGCGTTCGACCTTACAGCCCGATGTCTATTGCACGATCGAGGAGATCGAGACGACGCTTGCTCTCATCCAGCGCTTCGATCCCACCGGAGTCGCAGCGCGCTCAGTTAGCGAGTGCGTGCTTCTACAGCTCGCGCAGCTCGCACCGGACACGCCGAGCCTGGGTTTGGCGACACGAGTTGCAGAGGACTGCCTCGAGCTCGTTGCCGAGCACCAGCTCAGCGCGCTGCGGCGACGGCTAAACGTTTCAGACGAGGAGCTGCACGATGCGATTGCGCTCGTGCGGGCATGCCATCCGCGGCCCGGCGCCGCGATCTACGCGCCGGCCTCCGACTACGTCATACCCGACGTCTACGTCAGGCGCGCCGACGGCATCTGGACCGTGGAGCTCAACAACTCCATGGCTCTGCCGCTACGCGTAAATCAAAGCTACGCAAACTCTCTCGGGCGGGCGGGCGACTACGACGTATTGCGAACGCAGCTTCAAGAGGCGCGTTGGCTAGTTCGCAGCCTGGAGATCCGCAACGAAACGATGCTCAAGGTCGCTCTAACGATCGTCCAGCGGCAAACCGAGTTTCTCGAGCATGGCGAAGAGCACATGCGGCCCATGGTTCTGAAGGACATCGCCGAGGCCATCAGCATGCACGAATCGACTGTGTCGCGTGTAACGACGAACAAATATATGCACACGCCGCGAGGAATTTTCGAGTTCCGCTATTTCTTTTCCAGCCATCTCACGGGCGACGACGGCGAGCAATCCTCCACCGCCGTGCGGGCGAAGATCAAGAAACTCATCGGTGCAGAGCAACCGGGTAAACCGCTCAGCGACAACCAGCTTGCAAAAATGCTCTCCGAGCAGGGGATCAAAGTTGCACGGCGGACTGTTGCGAAATACCGCGAGGGCATGAATATTCCTTCCTCGAGCGAGCGCCGCAGAGCGAGTCCGCTCGCTTGACCCCGGAATTCGCGAACGCAGTTCCCACGGAAACCACCTCAATGACCGAACCGTTATGAACGTCTCACGACTGCTCGAGCTCCGATGTGTGCGCTACGAGCCGCAGGCCAGCAGTAAGAAGCATGCGCTGGACGTGCTCAGCACGACACTCGCCGGCGGCAGCGGAGATCTCAAGCCAGGCGCCGTTCTCGAGGGACTCGTCAACCGAGAGCGGCTCGGCTCGACGGCGCTCGGTGACTCGGTGGCCATGCCACATGCGCGAATCGATGGCATCGAGCAAAGCCGCGGCGCCTTCCTGCGCCTCGGCAACGGTGTCGACTTCGAGGCGTCCGACGGCAAAGAAGTCGATCTGCTGTTCGGCTTGCTCATGCCGCTGGATTGCAGCGACAATGAAATCGACGATCTCCGCCAACTCATAGAGCATCTTCGCGATCCAATACTGCAGGAGCAGCTGCGGCAAACCGACAAACCGGAGGATCTTTATGCTTTGCTCACCGATTCTCTGACAGCGGTGTACCGAAGAATCAACATTTGATTGGGGGGACGAGCCATGCGTCTCATCATTGTCAGCGGTCTATCGGGCTCAGGGAAAAGCGTTGCGCTGAACGTGCTCGAAGATCTCGGGTATTACTGTATCGACAATATCCCGGTCTCACTGGTGCAGTCCTTCGTCCGTGAGATCTTGCCCCGCAAGGACCCGGTCTACGAGTATGTAGCGCTCGGCTTGGACGCACGTAACGTGCCAGATCTCGCCGAGCTGCCACCGCTCATTAGAGACGTGCGCAAGAGCGGCATCGCGTGTGAGCTCGTCTTCCTACGAGCAGAAGACGACGTCCTCCTGTCACGTTTCAGCGAGACGCGTCGCAAACACCCGCTCACAGGCGAGAAACTCGGGCTCGTCGAGGCCATCGCTGCCGAAAGGGCGCTGTTGAGCCCGATCATCGATATGGCCGATCTGATCATCGATACGAGCCAAACGACGGTTTACGATCTGCGCGACCAGGTCCGCGATCGCGTCGGCGGCCGGGACACCGACAGCCTCTCGATTCTCATCGAGTCGTTCGGCTACAAGCACGGCTTGCCTGCCGAGGCCGACTTCGTCTTCGACGTTCGCTGCCTGCCGAATCCCTACTGGGAGCCTACGCTACGTCACCTCTGCGGCAAGGATCAGCCGATAAAGGACTTTTTCGAGGCGACGCCCGATGTCGAAAAGATGATTGACGATATCACCGGCTTTCTGGACCGGTGGATTCCTTACTATCAGAATTTTCAACGGCCGTATCTGACGATAGCGATCGGCTGCACGGGCGGCCAGCATCGCTCTGTGTACATTGCCGACAGAGTCGCCGAGAAACTCAACGGTAAACACGCGCCGATCCAGACGCGCCACCACGAATTGAGTTAAGGGATCTCGAAAAGCAGGTCTTGCTTGATATCGAAGCGCGCGTCCAGCGTATCCGTCGGCTGATCGTACAGAAACGCGCGCAGATCTTCTTCCATAGCCATCCCGTCCCGATAGCCCATGTCGATAAGCTCGCGCGTATAGCCGGATTCGAACAGCAGATAGCTGATTAGCTGCTGACCGCCCCGATTCCGCGCGCCGAGACCGCCGAGCAGCAGACGAATCGCCCGCGGCAACTCCCGGACATGTCGTTCTGCGACATCGCGTAGATCCTCCTCCGGCACGATGACGAGCGTTTCGAGCACGCGCAGTTTACTCACAGGTCCCGTCAGCGACTCCTTCGGTGCCTGCTCGATAATCGCATTGATACGGCTGATCCGCTCGAGATCAGCGTAAAGCCCGTCCATAAATAATGTGTCGAGCATGTAACCGGCGAGGTGCGCCAGCGTCGGCATCTCCCCGACCGTATCGTCGGTCGGCTCCTGATCGGGACGCTCGTCGCGTACGCCGATCACGAGTATGCGATCGGCGCCGAGGTGAACGGCCGGGCTTAGCGGGGCACGCTGGCGCATCGCACCGTCTCCGTAATACTCGCCACCGATCTTCACTGGTGAGAAGACGAACGGCACGGCCGCGCTCGCCATGAGGTGCTCGACCCCGATGCGCTCCGCTCGACCGACCCGGCGAACGCGCGCCCAGGGCTGCAATCCCTCCGCCCCCTGAAAAAAGGTCACCGAGCGCGACGACGTATAAGCCGATGCCGTCACGGCGAGCGCATCGAGATAGCCGCGGTCGATGGCACGCTGGATATGCTCGAAATCGATGTTGCGCTCGAGCAGCCCGCGCAACGGGCTGTTGTCGAGCAGGAATTCCGGATTGCGCACGCCGAGCCCGCCGAACACGAGCGCAACAAGCCAATGCAGGCTCGATTTGAGCATGGTCCAGTTGTCGGCCCGATAGACCTGCTCGGCCTCGAAGTTCGCCCAAACCCGTTCCATCTCGCCGACGGCAACGTTGAAGTTCGAGGCGCGGCTCGCCAGGACGGCGGCGTTGATCGCCCCGGCTGACGTACCCGCTATCACTGCGAAAGGATTGCGCGCGTGCCGCGGCAGCAAACGCGCGATCGCCTTGAGGACGCCGACCTGATAGGCGCCGCGTGCACCCGCGCCCGGTAGAATCAGGGCCTTTCGCAGCCCTTCAGCCACTGAAAGTCTGCACGCCGATGTCCTTCGGCACCTCGATGATCTGCAAAGTGTTCGTACGGCCCTCGACACCACGCACGTCGCCGGTCGTGAAGAGCACCAGGTCGCCGGGAGCAATGGCTCCCTGGTCGTGCAACACGCGAAACGCCTCGAGGTGCACCGTGTCGGCTTGCACTTCTACGACGTCGAATGGCGCCGCATAGACGCCTCGATACAGGCGCACGCGATTACGCGTGGCTTCGTGACGAGTAAAAGCGTAGATCGGTATATCCGTGCGGACGCGCGACATCCATAACGTCGTCGTACCGGACTCCGTAAGGGCGATGATGGCCGCGACCCTGAAATGGTTGGCAACGTACATCGCCGCCATGGCGATGGCCTCATCGACCTGCTCGAAGACATCGTCGAGGCGTTGGTTCGTGGCGCGGCGAAAGCTCTCGTGTTTCTCAGCGCCCATGCACAGCTCGCTCATCGTGCGCACTGCCTGCACCGGATACTTTCCGACAGCGGTCTCAGCAGACAGCATAACGGCATCCGTGCCATCCATAACAGCATTGGCGACGTCGGAGACCTCGGCCCGCGTCGGCGAAGCGTGATGGATCATCGACTCGAGCATCTGCGTCGCGGTAATCGAGACCTTGTTGCGCATGCGCGTGCGACGAATCAGGCCCTTCTGTAATCCCGTGAGGGCGGCATAGCCGACCTCGACAGCCAGATCGCCCCGCGCGACCATGATGACGTCACTGGCTGCGATGATCTTGTTGATGTTCTTTACAGCCTCGGCCCGCTCGATCTTGGCGACAATATGAGCTTGGCCGCCCGCGGCGCGCAGAAGCGCCCGCGCCTCCCGGATATCCTTGGCCTTGCGGGCGAACGATACGGACACGAAATCGAAGCCGAGCTCGGCAGCGAGCCTGATATCGGTCCTGTCCTTGTCGGTCAACGCAGGCGCCGAGAGCCCGCCGCCTGACTTGTTGAGTCCCTTGTTGTCCGCAAGTCTGCCACCCTCGAGCACTGAGCAGTGGACACGACTTGCTTCGACCTCGCGAACCTCGAGCACGATCTGCCCGTCGTCGAGCAGCAGCATGTCACCCGGGCCAACGTCTTCGATTAGCTTGTCGTAAGCAACACCGACAGCCGTCGCATCGCCGCCAGAGGGGTCCATATCGGTGTCGAGGACGAACTCCTGCCCCTGCTCGAGCATCGCGGAGCCAGCAGCGAAGGACTCGATGCGAATCTTCGGCCCCTGCAGGTCACCCATGATCGCGATGTTAGTGCCCATCCGCTTCGCCGTGTCGCGAACGACCCCGACGCGCTCTCGTTGCTCGGCCTCTGAACCGTGCGAAAAGTTGATGCGCAACACGTCAGCGCCCGCATCGATGAGCGCCTCGAGCATGTCAGCGTCATCCGTTGCCGGTCCGAGCGTAGCCACGATCTTCGTTCGGCGGCGGTGAGGGCGTTTGGTTTGGTCGGTCAAGCAATCACTCCGGCACAGTGGTATTGATAAGAATCAAACGAAAGTCGTTGACGTTGGTCCGCGTCGGACCCGTCCTTACGAGAAGCTTACACTTATCGAAATAGTCGTAGGTACTGTTGGCCGCGAGCGCCTCAGCGACCTCGATGCCGTGGGCCCGGCCTCGAGCCGTGAGATCGGGCGTGACGATACCGCCCGCATGATCACCGTTGCCGTCGATTCCGTCGGTATCAGCAGCCAGCGCGAATACACCAGTCCGACCGTCGAGCGCTTG
>JAOTTJ010000496.1 GCA_029864465.1 Gammaproteobacteria bacterium
CGCGCGGCGTAAAGTTGTGTTTCTCGGCTTCAAAACGTTCGACGGCCGCTTTGAGGCTCTCCACGGTTTGCTCCTCGAAGAAGACGCCGGTCGGGGGCACCATGCGGGCTTGCGCGGTGCCGAGCCCGATCACGGTCTCGAGCGCGCCGCCCGAACCGTAAGCGATCACCGGTGTACCGCTTGCCTGGGCTTCGACCGGCACGATGCCGAAGTCTTCCTCGGATGGAAAGATGAAGGCTTTGGCGCGCGACAGGTAATCGTTCACGACCGCCGGGGGCCGGAAGCCGATGAATTCGATATTGGGTCCTGCCTTCGATCGGAGCTTGGCCATTTCGGGCCCGTCGCCAATCATGACCAGACGTTTCTCCGGCATCTGTGAGAAGGCTTCGACAGCCAGATCGAGTCGCTTGAAGGGCACGAAACGGCCTGCTGCGACATAGAAGTCTTCTTTCTCTTCCCTGAGCTGGAAGAGGCTGGTGTCGACGGGGGGGAAGACCAGGCTCGAGTCACGCCGGTAAAATTTACGGATCCGAGCCTGCACGAACTGCGAGTTCGCAATGAAATAATCGACGGTGTTGCTCGAACGCACGTCCCAGGTACGAATCTTGTGCAGCTGGTGGCGCGCCAGCCACGACAGCAAACCGCGTTCGAGACGTCCTTCACGAAGATATTCGTGGTAATGATCCCACGCGTAACGCATCGGCGAGTGGCAATAACAGACATGCACCTGATTGGGGCCCGTGAGGGCCCCTTTGGCGACGCAGTAACTGCTCGAGATCACGAGGTCATAGTCGCTGAGGTCGAATTGCTCTATTGCGAACGGCATCAGCAGCAAGAGCTTGCGGTAATAGTGTTTCACGAAAGGCAGCTTTTGCAGAAAGCTCGTCTTGGGCACCTTGCCGCGCAGAAACCCGCGCTGATCCTCCGGCACATAGTCGATCAGCGTGAAAACATCGGCTTCCGGGTAACAGTCTATGATGTGCTCGAGCACGCGCTCCGCGCCGCCATAGATGACACACCAGTCGTGAACAATGGCTACTTTCATTTTCTGATCCTCCTGATCATCCTGCACCGATTCATGCGGTTGCGCATGGATCCATTTCGAGCACACTGAGCTTCTCGCTCGGTATGCCAGTTCGTTGCTCTGCATTGCTGCGGGCCCGACCGACTACGCTCTGGTCTCGCGTGGGCCAGAATTTGCCGTCGAGATCGAACAGGCCAAGCGGCGTGACGACCGCGTCCCTGAGGCGGGTTCCGATGCCAACGTAGGTGTTCGGGAGCACGGATACGTTGTGTAGTTGCGTATCGCGTCCGACGATAACGCCGTTGCTTAGCACGCATTGCGTATGGAGCCGAACGCGCCGTTCGAGTCGGCAATGTTTGCCAATCGTGATGCCGTCGCCAAGAAGAACGTCGGGCGCCAGATAGCTGTCCCAATCGATCGCGACGCCCGACTTTGCCGTGCGACCAGGTACGAGGAGCGATGTTCGCCCGCCCGCGACCGCTATGTTGGCATCATGGTAGCTGCGAACGGTCAAGAGCGGATTTCGAGTGTATGGTTTTTGCGTTGCCGCACGGATGCTGTAGCTGGCAGGTCCGGCAGACGAAAGGCGCCAGTACGCAGACGACTCGCTGCGTTCCATTGGATCGGCGACGTGCGGGTTCGCAGCCGGAGAAATTCCAGAGAAGTCGCCGATATGAAGGTTGTCGCCGCAGAGATAGAGGCACTGACCGTGCTCGAGTAACGTCTGCATCCTGAGGTCGGCATCGTGGAGATCCGAATAGCGCACCGTGATGCCCCATTCCTGCCCATCGCGGAGACGCTGGCGGACCGCGTATTGCTGGATCGAGCCAGCGATACGCAAATGGCGAATACCGCTGCGCGCGAGCAGTTCGACCAGGTGCACAATCAGCGGCTTGCCAGCGACCGGCAGTAACGCGCGGTGCGTCGATGGCCAGGCCGGTTCCAGCGGCGAGGTAGCCGACGAGAATCCGATGACGGCGATCGGCGCTGCGTTGCCCGTCGA
>JAOTTJ010000135.1 GCA_029864465.1 Gammaproteobacteria bacterium
CCGCAGCGGAGGATCCAGCCGATCGGCAAACGCATGAAAGGTCTCGGGGTAGCACAGATAGAGTCCGCTGACGGCAAAGATCACGGTAAACGCGAAGCTCCAAAAACCGATCGCACTGTGCAGGTCCCAAGTGAATCGCTTCCAGCCAACGCCGCGCCGCAGCGTGAGGCTACGGCGCCATCTCGAAATGCCGGGCCACCAGATCACCAGACCCGTGCCGGCGGACAAAAGAACGGCAAACGCACCGATGCCGTTCACTCTGCGGCCGCTGGGTCCGGCCAGCAGATCAGCATGCAAATCGATCAACCGGGAAACGAGCCATACGCCGATTTCTGCCGCGCTACCGATGTCCGCACCGCTGCGTGGATCGAAAAGCCGCTTCCTGGTCTCACCATCGCGGTCCAGCCAGATCCTCACGGCCTCATCGGGATTGCTCGCGCGGGCGAATCTCGCTATTGCGTAGTCCGGATACGCGCGCACTGCCGCATCCGCGAGCTCGTCATCGCTCAATAGCGGCCCGGGGCTCTCAGAGATGACGGGTTCAGGCGTCGCCGCCACATATAACTCATTGCGATAGACGAGCACGCTGCCCGTCACGCTGATGAAAAATATGTAAAGCCCGAGGCTTACACCACTCCACAAATGAACCTGAAATATGGCCCGGCGTAACGAGACGGTTTGCGGCTGCCGGACCCAGCGCTGCCATGAAGTTCGCCGATTGCTCTTTCCCACCGGCGGCAGGCTACCTCACGCCACGTCTTGAATCCACGCCACGAGCCGAATGTCATGGCCACTGAAACGTGCTGCCAAGCGCGACCGAATGCGGCGACCCATGAACCCAGACCGGACTCTGTTGTATGCTTTTTCTCCTCTACCGCGGGATCGGACAGACACGGGGGATACAGATGGTCACGAGACGCGCGAAGGCGATTGCTCTTGCAGCTCTTCTGCTACTCGCTCATGGATGCTCGCAGGACCAATCATCCGAAGAACCAGCCCGGGATATCGTGCAGATTGCAGGCGACCTCTATCGCGCCCAGGACGGCGCCCATTTTACGGTCTACCTGGTCACGCCCGATGGCATCATCCTCGCCGATCCGCTCAACGCGGATTTCGCAGACTGGCTTCGAACCGAGCTCGAAAGCCGACACGGAGTACCCGTGCGCTATGTACTTTACAGCCATCACCACTGGGACCATGCTGCCGGGGCTCGCATATTCGACGCTACGGCGACACTGATCGGGCATAAGAATTTTCCCATCGCGCTCGCCGAAGGGATCGCCGGCTTTCCGGTCCAAGTCACGATTACGGACACGAACGGGGACGGCGGTCTGGACAGAAGCGAAGCGATCGGAGATGCAGCCGCGGCGTTCGACGAGCTCGACACGAATAACGACGACTTCGTCACTGGCGCAGAGATCCTGGCCGACGTGCTGGCGCCCGAGGTGCTCTACTCGGATCACATGACCGTGAATCTAGGCGGCAAGACCGTCGAGCTGATTCATCCGGGGCCGAGTCATTCGATCGACACGACGGTATTGCTGTTCCCGGAAGAGCGGACGATCTACGGCGTGGACTTCCTCAACGTCAAGCGACTCGCATTGGGTTTTCCCGGCACGGGCACGTTGGACGAATGGATTGCGTCACTGAGACAGGTCGAGGCACTCGACTTCGACATCGTGAGTCCGGGCCACAGCAGCGTCGGAACGAAGGCCGATTTCACGGCCTATCGCGAATTCTTCGAGGATCTTCGGGAGACTGTCAACGGCGCGATGACATCGGGAACTTCGCTCGAGGATCTGTTGGCCAGCGATGCGCTGGCCGAATATGATGATCTGCCCAATTACGTGCCGCAACGCGACCGCAACATCGAGGACGCTTACAACTTGCTGGTCTCAGCGCCCGACTGAGCCCGGCGCTCGTCGTCCGACGAAGGCACAGCGTGTCTACTGTCGGTCGGAGGTCGTGAGTGTTATTCGAGCTCTTCGAGCATTCTCGTGAGCTCATCGAAGTCCGGTGGCTCGGAGTCATCTCGCGTGCCGAGACTGACGCACTCCCAGGGCTGCACCTGCTCGGTCTCGGATGGCTCCCAGATGCGGCTGAAGCTCAATGGCTCGGTGTAGTTGGCCGGATCGTTAATCTGAAACTCCAGCCGAAGCGTCGTTTCCCCAGGTTCCTTCCAGTAGCGCTCCGTCAGCACCGCATCTGCACTCAGCGGATGGCCCAGATCGTTGACGATCGTCGGGCTGTCCATGTGTGTCGTCTGAACGACGAGCGCGCCTTCTTCCCAGTGGCCCACGGAATACCCGACCGCTGTATAGGGCTGATCTGCCGGTGGCGAAGCCCCGTTCAGCCAGATCACTCGGGATGAACCGCCTTCCTCGAAACTGATGTCGATGCGATCGGCCTGAACCTCGATCTCAATCGGATTTGCCGTCCACAGCAACGTCGGCACCTTCTCCGGCGCGCAATCGTTGAGTCGCCGCGGGTCCGAGACGAACGGGTCGAAGGCTTCGTAAGCCTGTCTAGCCGCATCGGTCATCGGATAGACCTCGGGCCCTGTGATGATCTCGACCGCGCCGACCCAGACGGCGACGTAGACGCCTGGAAAATCGCGTATCGCCGACGGCTGCGCGCCGGCCGTCGATGCGGCGATGGTCGTCAAAGCCGACGCTACGACGAGCGAGCGTCGTGCAATCACGGCAGCACGTACCCCATATGACCCGGGAACTCCGCCTCGAGGTCAGCGAGGGCCTGCGAACTCACCGTAAAGCACTCGGTCCGGTTGTAGCTGGCATCGATCGTGCCGCAAACCGGCAGGCGCTCGCGCAGGCGTTGCATAACGGGCGTATTGCCTCGAATGCCGTACGCGACGAGCAGCTGGGCGTCGGCTGCCGGCGTATCTCCATGCACGAGTATGGCGCGAAGCCTGCCGCGGTTCGGGGTCCTCGATGGGATCACAGCGACGGAAACCGGATCACCGGAAGACACTGTCTCATCCGTCCACCCTTCCCTTGCGAGCTGAGCGCGCGGGCTCAGCTCGAGGAGCCAGCTCTCCTCGCTGCCGTCTTCGGTCACGGTATCGATAATGATGGCGCTATGTGGGTTCAAGATCCGAAAAACTCGCACGCTCCCATCAAACGTCTCGATCGTCTGCTCCCCACTGGGCAACAACAGCGGTGCGAAAGAGTGATGAGCACCTGCGCTTTCGAGCCGAAAAAGCGACAGGACCGGTAAGAGGGCGAACACGAGCTGCACGATCGCCGTTCGGGCGCTTCTCTTCCGAGTCTGACCATTCCTATGCATAGCGCATCTAGTTTCGCTTATCGACGGGAACGATTTCCAGTCTGCGCCGAGACGAAGTGAAGCAGCGTTACCGCAGCCGCTCGGCGAGCGCCGTCAAGGTTTCGGCTAACCAGTTGAATCGCTTACGCGTCGTGTCGCTTGGATTCGCGACAAGCGGTTCCAGCGATGCAGCAAGGCGCTGGAGCTCGGCGTCGACGCCGGTATTGACACGCGGCCCGTCGAGCGACTGCGCTACACTTCGCTCCGGACCGCGCAGCAACGCCTGACGCATGAACCAGTACCAATTCGAAACCGTTGTTCGCCACACGATCGCCCGACTGCCCGATTGGGCGCGTAACGCGCTGGAAAACATCGAGGTTCTCGTCACCGAGGAGGCCGATGAAGATCTCGATCCGGATGGGCAGACACTACTCGGGCTCTACATCGGCGTGCCGCTCCCAGAGCGCGGCGTGGATTACGCCGGCGAGCTACCTGACGTCATCTACATATTTCGGCGGCCGCACCTCGCTCTTGATCTCCCGCCTGACGAGCTGCGCGATGAGATCGCACGGACACTGATTCACGAAATCGCCCATTTCTTCGGAATCGACGACGACCACCTCGACGAGATCGGTTGGGGCTAGCGCCGTCCGCCTGCAATGAACCGATCTCGTGCAGCTCAGTCCCGCGTCAACGGCACGAAACGCACAGGCAGCACGTCGGTCGTCGTGATATCCCCGTCAGGCGTCTTCTCGAGCACTTGCAGCGACTGCCCGCGCCCCACAGGCCCGACCGGCACGACGAGTTTGCCGCCGACCTTGAGCTGCTCGATCAGCGGCGGGGGCACCGCATCGGGAGCTGCCGTCACGACGATCGCATCGAACGGCGCATGCTCGGGCCACCCAAGATAACCGTCGCCGATCCGTACCGTGACGTTGTCGTACCCGAGCCGCTCGAGCGTAGCAGCTGCGCCACGGCCCAACGCACCGATGATCTCGATCGTGTAAACATGATCGACGATCTCCGCCAAAACCGCGGCTTGGTACCCGGAACCTGTGCCGACCTCGAGAACTGTCGAGCCGGGGCCGACCTCGGCAAGATCCGTCATGAGCGCGACGATATAGGGTTGTGAAATCGTCTGCCCATCGCCGATCGGCAAGGGCCGGTTGACGTAGGCGAAATCCCGGAACTCGGCTGGAACGAAATCGTGGCGCGGCACGGTACGGATCGCATCCATGACGGCCGCATCGAGACGCGATCTGCCCGTATAGCTGCGCGTCTCGCGAACGTCGCGTTCGATCTCGTCGGCAAGCGCATTGCGCTGGGCTTCAAAGGACATCTGCGCGCACGCGGACACCGCTACCAAGAATGATGGAAGCACGCTGAGAATCGGCTTACACCAGCTTGTTGACACGGCTTCCATGAGAACTCGGCGCAGGTTTCGACGCACATCCTCACGCATGATCCTTCACACTCTCGCAGCGTTCAGATCATTCTACACCGGAGAAAAAACCATGCATTCATCAATAACGCTATGCTGTCGTCGCGTGCGGGCTCCGGCCCTGGCCGTACTCGCTGTCATGAGCGCCGGCTGCGAGTCGGCTGATAGACACTTCGATTACATTCACCTTCCGGGCACCGAGCCGAGCGCCGGCGCCAACATGCCGTTTACCTCGGCGATCAGCGTGAGCTCCGGGAAGATCCTGTTCCTCTCCGGCACGAGCGGCGCACCGGTTCCCCACAGCCATCCTCACGATCCCACGGAGTTCGACGACCTCGACTTCAGTGCCGAGGCTGCCGCCGTGCGAGTCATGGAGCGCATCAAGCGGACCGTGGAAGCTGCCGGCGGGGAGATAACGGATGTCATTCAAGTCACGAACTTCGTCAAGGACGTCCCAACCAACGGCGATACCATCAGGGAGGTCATGAACAGCTACTGGGGTCCGAATCATCGCCCGGCCAGCACGACGATCGAGATCGTGCGCGTTGCCGCAGACCCCCGCTTCGTCTTGGAGGTCGAGGCCGTAGCAGTCATCCCCGACTAGCCGGGAAACGAGCCTGGCATATCTTTCAATGCACTGCTTTCCAGCGGCCGCGCAAAAGCCGATACAGTAAAACACCTGAGCCGATGGTCAAAAGTGCTGCGAGCATCTCCCAGGGATTCACGGTTGCCGCAAGCGTCGCGAATAACAGCGTAAACACCACGAAGACCGCCGGCGCCCACGGATAACCGGGCAGCACCCGGGCAAGACCCGGGTCGCGCCGCACGACGACGAACAGCGCCGCTACCGTCGCGGCCGTGCTCAAACCCAGCGTGAAGCCGAGATAGGACAGCAGTTCCCTCAAGCCCGTTACCCAGACGACAACGGCTGCGAGCAGGCCCTGAGTCACGATCGAAACGATCGGCGTCTCACCTTCGAAGCGCAGTATCGGCGGAAAAAGACCGTCATCAGCCATCTTCGCGTAAACCCTAGGGCCGATCATCATCATGACCGAGACGGACGTAAACAATGCGAGCGCAACGAGAAAGCGCACGGCGATTGCCATGGCTTCACCGCCCACGGCGTGTGCCGTAATCGCAGCAACGTCTTCCTCAAACGCAACGGCATCGTAGGATGGCACGAGCACGAAAATCGCGTTCAATGCGAGATAGATGAGCATTGTCAGCGCGGTACCGAGCACCAGCGCACGCGGCACTCGTTCCCGTGCCGACGGCACCTCACCGGCGATGTAGACGGCTGCGTTGAACCCGGAGTAGCTGAACGATACCCACATCAGGGTCTGCGCAAACGCTGCAACCGAGAACGGCGGCAGCTCGCGCGTTTCGTTTCGAATCTCCGCGAGCCCGGTCCACGAGGACATGCCGGGCTCGAACAAGGCAAAAACGCAAAACCCGGCGATCAAGCTCAGCTTGAGTGCAACGGCCGCGTTCTGGGCCCAAGCGCCTTGCTTGACGTGCAGCGCATGCAACAGCATGGCGCCGGCGATGACCAACGTCGCGACGACCTTTGGCACGAAAGAGCTATCGGCCAGCGGCGCTGCATAGGCTGCGAACGTCAATGCGGCATAGGCGATCGCAGCCGTGAATCCGGCAAGCAGCGAAACCCATCCTGCGACGAAGCCGACAGCCGGGTGGACTGCGCGCGACAGATAGAGATATTCGCCGGCCGAGTCTGGAATCACACGCGCTAGCGCGCCATAGCTCAATGCGCCACAGAGTGCGAGCATGCCGCCGATCAGCCAAGCGGCTAGCACCCTGAAAGGCGATCCGAGATCGCCGAGCGCGAAACCGGAGGTCGTGAATACACCGGCGCCGATCATGCTCGCCACGACGACTGCGGTCAGCGTCCATAGACCGAGCGCGCTGCTCTCTTTCGTCATGTGCTAGAAGGCGCCATTTCGATCAGCCTCGCCCCGGCGCTCTTGCGATAGATGCGCTCTTTGTCCAGCCACGGTGACACGCCGCGTGCCCCGCCGGCAATTGCTCGTGACTTGCTCGCAAGAGCGCTGCGTTTTCGCGAATGTTTGTGCACGCGGCCTGGTTTCCGCCCGACCTCAGCCACGCCATGTGCGGCAAGGTCTGCATTATGTCTAATTGTGCTCTTTCGCTCATTTTTCGCTAGTCGAGCACCGAAAACAGCGTGAAAGTTGCCATCTAAAGCAAATATGCGGCTCCTGCGACCCAACCAGGCCGACCTTCGAGGCTCTAGGACACCGGCACCTCGCCTTGCGCACTTCGCAAGCCCCCAAAGATACTGGCTCACGATCCTAATCTCCTATAGTTACGCCAAATTCGATAACAATAAGAGGCCGGCCCCGCTGGCACGCATACTCACAACCGTCACGCTGAGCTGGCTGCTCGGCACATGCTCTATGCCGCCGTCGTTGCTCGAGCAGATCGTAAGCTCGGGCGAGATTACCGTCGTCACGCGGAACAGCCCAACGAGCTATTACTACGGTATCGATCAGCCGCGCGGCATCGACTACGAGCTCGCCAAGGGCTTTGCCGAGCGTCTCGGCGTCGAGCTCGACCTTTACGTGGCCGACCAGTTTTGGCAGATCTTCCCGGACCTGCAGAGCGGCCGCGCGCACGTGGCGGCCGCGGGCCTGACGATCACCGAGCCGCGCAGGACGATCGTCGAGTTCAGCCCACCGTATCAGTCCGTTGAACAGCAGGTCATCTACCGGCGCGGTACGCAGCGGCCCTATTCCATCGAAGATCTCTACAACGGCCACCTCGAGGTGCTCGCAGGCTCCGCCTACGCCGGTGTATTGGCCCAGGCGCAAGCCAACTATCCGGGTCTCAGGTGGACCGAGAACGCCGAGGTCGGCATCGAAGAGCTCGTTCGCCGCGTCGCAGCCGGAGAAATCCACTATACGATCGTCGATTCGAACCTCTTCGAGCTCTTGCAGCATTCCCACCCGGCGGCACGCGTCGCGTTCAGCCTGAGCTCGAAAATCCCGCTGGC
>JAOTTJ010000136.1 GCA_029864465.1 Gammaproteobacteria bacterium
TTGTGGGGTCGTTAGGATATTCCTGCAAATAGGCGCGATACTCGGCGACCGCGAGATCCAGTTGTCCGAGCCGCTCGCGAGCGACACCGAGATACTCGCGCGCCTCCTGCTGGTGCGGGCCCGGCTCAGCCAGCATTGCCGTATAGGCTCGCGCAGCCGCATCGAAATCCTGATCGAGCAACAGCTCTCGAGCCTCTGTCATGCGCTGGAGTACGAGGTCCGGATCCAATTCGGCCGGTCCGGCGCCGCGTTGCGTTGCTGCACGCGAAGGCACGGCCGCCGCGCGCTGCGCTTCGGCAATGCTGCTGCCGGTCTCGAATTCGGCGCTGGAAGCAAAGCGGACTTCCTCGGGATCGGCCCGACCGATCCAGGCGCGCGGAAACGCCGTGCGCAACGTCCCGAGGGTCGCCTCGGCATCTTCCTCCGAGCCGAAGAATCCGAGCCGTAAGCGGTACCACGTTTGGCCGTTCAAGGAAGCCTCCGACACATAAAGACGGCTGCCGTCCGGCACGGTGATGCTCTCAATGACCGTTGACGATACGGGCTCGCGAGTCGACGTCAGGTTCAATATATAGTCGGCGGCGTTTTGCGGTGCCCTGGAACGTGCCGCGAGCGGCCTGCGAGTGCTCGTCGATTCGGCGAGGCCGCTTTCTGCCGGTGTCTGTTGTGCGACGCTTGGGTTGACGGTCTCCATGAAAACAGGCGATTCGTCCGGATTCAGCTCCAGAATGATCTGGCGCAGATCGCCGCGTTGCGAGATCCGATACGAGACCGGTTGGTCGAAGCGAAAGAACAGGAAGTTGTCGCCGAGTCCGAGTGACTCGTATTCGACTTCCGTCAAGTTGGCCAGCTGCCCGCCGAGCGGTCGGTACGCCTCGCTAGCGATGCCCGAGCCGAGCCCGAGCTGGCGACAGCTATCGAACGGCGCGACCCGGATTTCGACGATAACGCCGGTCTGCGCCTGCGTGTCGGCGAGAAAACGCATTGGGCACGCAAGATCGACGATGATCTGCGCGCGGCCGTCGGTTCTCGAGACCTGAATGTCCTCAACGAAGCGCTCCTGAGCGTAAGGCGCGGTCGCGCTAGCGCTCAATGCCAACGCAGCGAGTCGGGTCAGCAGCGTATTTCGAGCTCTGTGCACGGCAGGTTCACCAGTCCCGGTCGCGCACGCTGTGCTCGGGTGAGGACTGATGGCACGAGCCAGCGCAGTCGCGCAGTGACGACACGCTGGCGTTGCGATGCTCGTCAGGCTCGTAGTTGGAGGCGTGGCAGGCTGCACAGTCCGGTGCGAAGACAGGCGTCGGCCACGGCATGGCTTCGGCGTTGCTCGCATGGCAGTCGGTACAGCCCGGATTCGTTGCATGATCGCCTGGGTAGGTGGCTGACTGATGATCGAAGACGGTCGGCGTCCAGAAATCTCGGCTGTGGCAGTAATCGCAGGAGCGCTGGGTCAGGAAGTGATTGATGCCCTGGCCCGTCGCCGTCGTGCCGTTGTGGCAGCTCGCGCATGTGCCCGCGGTGACGTTGGAGTGGTCGAAGCTCGAAGGGAGCCACGCGTTGGTCGTGTGGCAGACGTCGCACTGTGCGGTCGTCTGTAGATGCGTGGGATGCTTGCCCACGGCCGTGACGCCGTCATGGCAGCTACTACAGCTGCCGATGACTTGTGTGTGGTCGACCTGCTGAGCCGGCACGAACGCGACGACCGAGTGGCAGTCCTCACAGACATCAGTCGTCTGGGCGTGGTTGCCGGGTTTGCCGAGCGCATCGACGTTGTTGTGGCAGCTGACGCAGTTGCCGGCAATGTTTGCGTGATCGAAGTTTGCCGGCACCCAGCCATTCGTCGTGTGGCAGTTGTCGCAGGTATCGCCGCTCGTGATGTGCCCGTTGTTCTTGCCCATCGCGATCGTGCCGTTGTGGCAGGAGCTACAGTTTCCCAGCACCTGAGTGTGATCAACGCGCACCGCGGGCGCGAACGTTACGACACTATGGCAGTCCTCGCAAAAATCTGTTGTCTGTATGTGTGTAACGGTCTTGCCGATCGAATCGACATTGTTATGGCAGCTCACGCAGTTGGCCGTGATGTTGTCGTGGTTGAAATTGGCGGGCGCCCAGGCCATCGTGGTGTGGCAGTTGTCGCATGTGTCGCCGCTGAGAATATGTCCGGGGTTCTTGCCCATCGCCGTCGTGCCGTTGTGGCAGGAACTGCAGGCGCCGAGTACTTGCAGGTGATCGACCTGGGCTACGGGTGCAAACGTAACAACGCTGTGGCAATCCTCGCAGATACTCGTCGTCGCGATATGCGTCGCGGGCTTGCCGATTGCATCGACGGTGTTGTGACAGCTCGCGCAGTTGCCCGTGATGTTGTCGTGGCTGAAGTTCGCCGGAGTCCAGGCCAATGTGCTGTGGCAGTTCTCGCAGGTATCGCCGCTGAGAATGTGACCAGCGTTTTTTCCGGTCGCCGTAACACCGTTGTGACACGAGCTGCAGCTACCGAGCACCTGCGTGTGATCGACGCTAGAGACAGGTGCGAACGCGACGACCGTATGGCAGTCCTCGCAGACATTTGTCGTCAGTGCGTGCGTTGGCGGCTTGCCGATCGACGTCACGTTGTCATGGCAATCCACGCATTGGCCGGTGATGTTGTCGTGGTTGAAATTGGCTGGCGTCCAGCCGGCGGTCGTATGGCAGTTGTCGCAGGTATCGCTGCTCGGGATATGCGTTGGATGTTTACCGACTGCGGTCGCGCCGTTATGGCATGAGCTGCAGGTGCCGAGCACCTGAAGATGATCGACGGTGGCGACCGGCGCGAACGCCGACGTCGTATGGCAGTCCTCGCAGAAGCTCGTTGTCGTGATATGTGCGAGGTGCTTGCCCGTCGCGCCGACTCCGTCATGGCAGCTCACGCACGATGCCGTGATTCCGAAATGATCGAAGAACACGGGAAACCAGGCGGCCGTCAGATGGCAAGCGTCGCATTCCTGTTGTGTCGGTGGATGGTCGGGCGGCTTGCCGACGCTTTGAATGTTGTTGTGGCACGTCGAGCAGCTGCCGAAGATCGAGTCATGATCCATTTGAGCGAGCGGCAGCCAGGCCGCCGGTCGGTGACAGTCTTCGCAGAAATCGGTCGAGAAAACGTGATCGGTTGGTTTGGCCGTCGTGCGCACGCGGCTCCCGACGGAGTGACAGCCCACACAATCGAGTGGTGTCCCTTGGAATACACCACCGATATGGCAGGTTTCACAATCCGCTGTGATGTGCGCGCCTTCGAGCGGGAAGCCTGTGGTGAAGTGATCGAAGTCCGAGTTGAATCCGGATTGCGCCCAGCTCAGGGTTGGCACTAGCAGTAGTGCGAATAGCCAACAGTGTCGGAGCGCGGGTGTCACTTGAGCTCCGTGAAGGCGTCGGTCGTGTGGCAGCGGCCACAGTCCATGCCGAAGCCAGTCGCATGAATGTCGTCACCGCGGTGACAGTCACCACACGTCGTCGAGAGCGCGACGCTGTCAGTGACGGGGCGGTTGTGGCACGCGAGGCAATCGAGGCCGCCGTGTGCGCCCTCTAGCGCAAATTCCGTTTGCTCATCATGATCGAATTGCCATATGAGCCAGTCGTTCGGGTTGTGGCACATGGCGCAGTCGAGCCCGAGACGCTGAGCGTGGACGTCGTCCGCACGGTGGCAGTCGACACATTCGCTGGCCGTCTCTCTGAAGCTGGATTCAGCATGGCATCCCTCGCAAGAGACCGCAGCGTGGAGTCCGAGGAGCGGAAACACCGTCAGATCGTGATCGAACCGCACGGATTCGGCCCAGCCGCTTTCACCGTGACAGTCCTGGCAGCTCTCACCGAGCTGGCCTCCGTGAACGTCGTTGCTCCAATGGCAGCTATTGCACGCAGGCTCGGGTCGCGCCGTTTCTACAGGTCCGCGATGGCAGGCGGTGCAAGTGAGCTCAGCGTGTGCGCCATTGAGTGCGAAGCCCGCATCGAGCGCATGCTCGAAGCTGACGCTTGGCCAGTCCGTCGGCGTATGGCACGTGTCGCAGGCGGCACCGTTGTTACCCGCATGCACGTCATCGGCACGGTGGCACGTGCTGCAAGCGGGGTCGGGTGCCTGATCGAAACGCTGCTCGGCATGGCAGGCCGTGCAGGCTAGACCGCCGTGGCCGTCGAGTAATGCGAATCCAGTCTCTTCGAAATGATCGAAGCTCGCTTCCGCCCATGATGCGGGTGTGTGGCAGTCCTGGCACGCATCACCATTCCTGCCGGCATGGAAGTCGTCGACGCGGTGGCATGCCACGCACAGCGTCGGTGTCTCAACATAAATTTCGTTGCGATGACACCCGCCGCAATCCGCGTTGCTGTGGTTGCCCGTTAGTGGGAAGTCAGTCGTGTCATGGTCGAAGCTCGCATCGGCCCAAGCCGTCTCGCTGTGACAGTCGCCACAGGTCTCGCCGAGGTTGCCTTTATGCGGCTCCTCCTCCGCGTGGCAGCCGATGCAGGTGGATTCGGCATCCCGAAAGTACACGGCCGTCTCTGCATGGCAGCCTTCGCATCGGGCGCCGAGGTGACTGCCGAGCAACGCAAAGTCCGTCGCACCGTGATCGAACGTGTCCTCATCGAGTCCGACGACATCGGCATCTCGGCCTTCGTGCTCGGTGTGACAAGCGGCGCACTCGAGCATCGGGATGACAGGAGAGCGGCCGTGGAACCCTAAAGATGCATCAAGGTCCTGGGCAACTTCCGTGTGGCAATCCAGGCAGAGTTCGCGTTGCAGGTTGCGAGAGAACGGCTGATGGCAAGACGAGCACTCGTCCTCGTAGGCCGCATGACCTTCGATGACCGGGCCCGGCATGAGGACGCGTTCAAGCAATTGTCCGCGCGCGTCTGCCGAATGACCCAGGCCAATGATGGCAACACTCACGATGAGCCAACCTGTTTTGTTTGTCGTCGCTCGCACGTCATGTCATCCACGGCTAGTACATATGCACGGCCAAGATATGGATGATCGTTGCGAGCACGAGAATGTAGAAGAATGGCATATGGAAGAGATGCCACAGTGAGAACATCCGCTCGTAGAAGGCGAAAGACGCAACGCGCCTGACGCGTCGGAGGTGCTCGGCGATGAAGCGCGCGAGGACTCGCTCGAGCTGCGGCCGGCTAGCGGCGATGCGTGCGTGCTCGGCAGCCTGGTTGCGTAACTGCCGGCGCATGAACCACGTGAGCCGGAATTGCGCCCAGCGAGTGCGGACGTTCAACGTCAACGGCAGGAGTGCCGCACCGATCAATGTCTGCGGCGGCTCGAGAACCTTGCCGTCATAAACGTTCATGCGTTCGAGCAGATCAGGGACGACGGTCGAGGTATGGGTCTTCTGCTGCGTCGTCACGCGTGCACGCTCGACGAGCTGCTGCAGGCTCGCTTTGCTGCCGTACAGACCGAGGTGGATCTTGGCATAGAAATAGCGGCCGACGAGCCCGCTGCCCGCGACGAGCAGCGTACAAAATAGCGCGACTCGACTATTTAGAGAGCCGAGCGCGAAGTTGCAGTGGTACAGGATCAGAACGGGTCCGATGACGCCGAGGATCATGTGAGCACGGAACCAGCTCTTCGTTGATCCGAGGCGGTGCAGCAGCCGCACGCGTTTGCGTACGGGATAGAGCAGCACCAGGCCCATGAGGCTGGCGCCGAGGATACCGAGCCAGTAGCCGATGCCGGTGTCGGCGACGATATGTCGTTCTTGCCGGCCGAGCCAGCCGACGAGCACGACGAGTGCCGCCAGGGCGTAACCCAGTGCGGCAGCATGACGTGCATACCAACTCTCGAAGTGCTCCGGCCGTGCTGTCGGTACGGCGCGCGGCGCTTCGTTCATCGGTGTCGAGATCGTGCTCGGGTTCGCAGTCACAGCGTTGTTCTCGGTTACCTGATCGCGCTCGTTTGCGGCGACTGCGATGCGAGCTCGATCCGCTGACGCAAATCCGCCTCATCGAAACCGAGCGCGACGGCTCTCGCAAGGGCACCCTCGACGCCGTGCTCATCTGCTACGAATGCGTACGATTGCGCAAGGAGCACCCAGCCTTTGACATCGTCCGGCTGGCTAGCGAGCCGCTGTTGGAGTCCTGTGATGAGATCAGCAACGGGCGCGGCATTCGTAGGTGGGGCGGGAACGGGCGGACGCGCTGAAGTCTCTCGCGGCCACGCAATCGACTCTAGACCGGCGATTGCAGCAGCCTCATCGTTCGACGTCTCTGGATCGAGGCTGTCTGCAACGACGACAAAAACAATCGGTACGGCGATAATCGTTGCACAGATTAGGAGTGCCCGCTGCGATACGAATCGCCAATGAATGTTACTACGCTGCTGCACGCTACCTTCTCCCTGGTTACTCAATCGTCCCGGCTCGGAAACCGACAGTCCGCCAAATCCGTGACGGTCTCCCTTGGATGCCGCGCATAGTTTTGCCGAAAATGTCGAGTGCGGACGGTGTCGCAGTTCACTTAAGGAGAAGTATTGGTGCGAACTGGGCTTGTGCCAAACCGTCGGCTGATGGCGACACTGTGCGATCACCGCGCGCATGGAGCAGACTTTTTCGATGTTCGTTGACGGATCCTTATGTTGTCTCGTGAACGCGGCCGATTGATGGGTAACTGAGAATCATTCGCAAAGACGATGACTAACAGGCTGCTAGGTCTAGGTGTCTACGCTGCGCCGATGGTGCTGATCTGGTTTTGGTATGCGCTGCGCCGGCAGAAAACGCATCGCGAGACCCTCGTCGTGCGCGGTGAAAGCATCGAAGCAGGACTCACGGAGCCGGCATCGCTGCATCCGGTCATCGATCCCGTCAAATGCATCGGTTGCGGCTCGTGCATCGCGGTTTGTCCGGAGATGCCTGGCCATAAAGTGCTGGGCCTCGTTCACGGCAAGGCCGAGATTGTTAGTCCGACAGACCGCATCGGACACGGTGCCTGCCAGGCTGTGTGCCCCGAGGATGCGATTATGCTCGTGTTTGGCACGGAGCGGCGCGGGGTCGATATTCCGAACGTCAAACCGAACCTTGAGACGAACGTACCTGGCATTTTCATTGCCGGTGAGCTCGGCGGCATGGGCTTGATCCGCAAGGCAGTAGAGCAGGGGCGTCAGGCTATCGATTCAATCGCCGACGAGTTGAGAAAGAAGCGATCCGGTGCGACAAGTGAGGCAGTCGTTGATGTCATCATCGTCGGCGCGGGCCCAGCCGGTTTTTCCGCTTCATTGGCAGCTCGCGAGAAAGGGCTCAGCGTTAGGACTATCGAGCAGGATTCGCTCGGCGGAACGGTAGCTAACTTTCCGCGCGGTAAGCTCGTCATGACTGCGCCTGCTATGTTGCCCATGGTCGGGCTCATCAAGTTCTCCGAGACGACCAAGGAGAAGCTGTTGTCGTTCTGGACCAAAGTCGAACGGGATACGGGCGTTGAAATCAGTTACGGCGAACGACTGGAGTCTCTTAGCCGTGATGGCGATGTGTTTAGAGTTACGACTACGACAGATCGCTACGCTGCACGTGCGATTCTGCTCGCGGTTGGTCGGCGTGGCACGCCGCGCAAGCTCAGCGTGCCGGGCGAGGAACTGCCGAAGGTTACCTACCGCCTCATCGATCCCGAGCAGTATCGAGGACAGCGCGTGCTTGTCGTTGGCGGCGGAGACAGCGCATTGGAGGCCGCGACGACGATTGCCGAAGAGGCCGGTACGGAAGTAACATTGTCCTGCCGT
>JAOTTJ010000165.1 GCA_029864465.1 Gammaproteobacteria bacterium
GGGCGTATCCAGCTGCCCGGTGGCTTCGAGGTCGGCGGCGGCGGTTTGAATCTCGATTTTCTGCTGAACGATCCGGTCGAGACCACTTCGGACTCCGTTTTCGGACACCTTGCGTTCCGTCCAGGTGACCGCATTACGGTTACGACCGGTGTGCGCTACACGGACGACAAGAAGGCGTTTACGTTCAATCGTCTGGATGTGACTGGAGGCCCGCATCCGCTGCTCGGTGCGCTTGTCGACGTGACCAGCGAATACAGTGGTGATCGCACGGACTATCGGGTAGCCGTCGATTACCAGCAAAGCGATAATCTAATGTATTACGCCCAGTTTTCCACCGGCTACAAGGGCGGCGGCGTAAACCCGCGGCCATTTTTTGTCAGTCAGGCAGTACCGTACGATCCGGAGGAACTCGAGGCGTTCGAGATTGGGCTCAAGAGCGTTCTCGCCGATGGTCGAGTCCGGTTGAACCTGTCCGCATTCACGAACGATTATCAGGATGTGCAGCTCACGCTGACACGCTGCGATGCGTTCTCGCCGTTTCCGGGTGCGCCATGCGCAATGTCCGCGAACGTAGGCGACGCGGAAATCGACGGTTTCGAAGTCGAGGCCGAAATTCGGCCGACGGACAACCTCGCCATAGATATTTCGGCCGGCGTGCTGGACTTTCAATACACGAACGTCGATCCTGCGACGTTCGTGACGCTCGACATGGCAACGATTTACGTGCCTGATCAGAAGTACGCGGTCGGCATCCAGTACGATTTCTTGTTGCCGAACGGATCGCGGCTGACGCCCCGGCTGGATTACTCTCATCGCTCCGAGATCCAGACGCTCGCGATCAACACGCCGCTGACGTTGATCGACGACCTCGATCTCGCGAACCTACGGCTCACCTGGGAAAGCGCGGACGACGTGTGGCGTGCAACTTTGGCGGTGACGAACCTGACGGACGAGTACTACTTCACCGGTCTTTTCGGCAATGGTCAGGCCGTGAACTTTTCGCAGACTGCCTACCTCGGCCGCCCGCGGGAGGCATGGCTCTCGTTGCGTCGAGCGTTCTGAAGGCCGCTCGACTATGGCTCGCCGGACCCGCTAGAGGGCGCATTCTACGCTTCAACATCGGAGTATCCGGAAGCGACCGTGAAATACGGGCTAGCCGATCGGATCGAGCTCGAAGTCGAAGGTTCGGCAACCGGGACGAGCAGCCGGCTCACCTGCCCAGCCGCGGTAGCTCGAGGCTAAGACGGCCCGAAGCGTGGTTTCGCGAAAAATTTCGTCGGAGAGCTCGATGAACTCGGGTTCCACGATGACGCCCGTCGATTCGACGAGAAAACAGATAGTGGCATGCCCTTTCTTCGCCTGTCGAATCGCACGCAGCGGATAGAAAGGCGTTGACGCCGCGTGTGGGATGAGCGGTGGCATCACATCCTTCGCGTTCACGCTCTCCACATTTTGCGAGTCTGCGAGGGCATTGTCGAGCCGGGCACACCACCATCCGCCACTCGAAGTCTCGGTCTTCCATTTGCCTCCCAAACTGGATCGCCGCAGATCCGCCTCGAATTCGCGCCCGATTCTCGAATCCGTGAAGGAAAGACGGTTTCTTCGCGCCGTCCATCCCGAAACAGGCGCCCAGCCTCGAAACTCGTCGCCGCTGAGTCTCGCGAAGTGCGTCGTTCCAACGGGGTCGAAACGCATCAACACGTATTCGTTGTCGGAAGCAAGGTGCTCGTACAACATGCAGCCCCATACGCCTACCGAGCTTTGGATCTCGGCCGACGTCGAATCGTTTGCGCCGAAGAGCGCCTGCGTGGCGCCGCAAACAGCGGCGAGCACCATGATTAGAAAAGATTTCCGCCGCCCGGCTATTGGCGATCCTCCACGTTGACTCGCGGCTGCAGCGTGGATTGGTTGATCAGGCCGCGGATCTGCTCGATCTCGCCGGCGCTAGGGTTGATAGCCGCGGCAGCCTCCAAATCAGACGCCGCTTCCGTGTGCATACCTTTCAACCAATGTGCATAAGCTCGGTTACTGAATGCCCGCCAGTTGTTGTTGTCGATTTCCAGCGATTGGCTGCAATATTCGATGGCCGCATCCGGCGCTTTTTTTGCCGCGTATGCGCCGCAAAGATTCGACAACGCCGCGGTGCGCTGATAGGCCGAAATCCCCGACTGTTCGAGTCCGAGATGCGTGAGCCTGATGCCTTCGTCGTAAGCGCCCGCGCGGAGCGCTTGGGAACCGGCCGAGAGCAGCTGGTTGCCACTCTCCAAAACGATCCGACCGGGCGTGCGGAATTTATCCACGGCCGCCTCGTCCTGGGCCCAGCCGACACTGGTCACGAGGCACATGCAGAGGCTGCTTACTAACACATTGCCCATATTTATGATTATAGCATCGAGACAGCAGTATACTGAGTCATCGATCAGCGACACTGGCGGCACGCCTGATACGGTCGACACGCCACGCGTGCCGAGGAGGAAATCCGCAATGCCTGTACGTCCGAGTGGGCGACTCGATTCATGTCGCTTGAATTGGCTCACCACTGCTGTGGCAACAGGCCTGTTGAGCGCATGTTCTGGGAGCGATGTTGAGCAGACGTAGAGGCGGCTCCCGACAAATTGGTGCGAACCGATGTGTCGTTACGGAAACAAGACCACGGATTGGTACGCCCTGGGAGTGACCATGCAGCGAGTCCAGTCTAGGCCGCGTGTCGCACTGGCAGTTGCTTTGCTTATGCTGCCCGCCGTTTCCATCGCTCATCATTCTAGAGCGGAGTTCTCAGGCGACGTGGTTGAGATCGAAGGCAAGATTGCCGGAACGATATGGGCCAATCCGCATCCGTATGTCGTCGTCAGTGCCGTGGATGCCAACGGCAACAGTACGGAATGGCGTATCGAAATGTACTCGAACTTGTTTGGTACCGAGCGGATTGGAGTCGATGGAGACAAATTCGTCGAGGGCGCGTCACTCAGGGCTGCCGGGCTAAAGTCTACGCGCCGTGATGGCTATCTCTTGGGATACAACTTGCTCTTTGATGACGGCACGGAGGCCGTGATCTCACGGCTATCGAGCCCCCGATGGCAGGCCGATCAAGTCCTACAAGACGAAGGTCCAGACGCTGAATACCAAGCAGTGCATAGCCAAGCTCTGGCCAACACGACGGGAATTTTCCGCGTCTGGTCTCCAGTCTATGAATCTGTCCGGGTGGATCTTCCGCTCACTGAATCGGCATTAGCAGCACGAGGGGCGTGGGACGAGCTGGATAACTTTCTCACGCGTTGCGAGCAGCCTGGGATGCCGCACACGATGAAAACGCCGCAGGAATACGAACTCATCGACGAGGGCAGCACAATTCGTATTCGTGCGCAGTACTTTGATACCGAGCGCACCGTTCATATGCAGGAGCGAGATGATCTGAACGATCAGCCTGCTAGTCATCTGGGCTATTCAGTCGGAAGATGGGAGGGAACTGCGTTAGTTATCGAAACGACCAAGATCGACTGGCCGTACTTCGACACCATAGGCACTCCACAGAGCCACGCAGTCCACGTGACTGAGCGATACACGCCCAGCGCCGACTACAGTCGCCTCCAAGTCCTTTTCACTATCAGGGATCCTGCGACATTCAACGGGCCCGCTACCATCGAAAGAGAATGGCTCGCCTTGGGTCGCACAATCCAGAAGTATGACTGCCAGGTGTTTTGATCAGACCACCTGTTGCGGTCACGATGATCCCAGACGCGGCCAGCGTTCGTTTATGCCGCATCGATGAACTCTCTCATGCGTCGCCTCGCATCCGCGTTCGGGACCGGCTTCGATGCGGTCAGGGCATTCTCTGTCATATGGGCGGGATTCGTCGTCTCCGTAAGAACGCAGCTGATGTTTGGGTTCGCAAGAATGTACTGCAGTGAGAACTGCGCCCAGCTCCGACACTCGAAATCGGCGGTCCAGGCCGGAAGCGGCTGGTCTTCCAGGCGCTCGAAGTAAGCGCCGTTCATGAACGGACGGCTGATCAGCACGGCGATGCCACGATCCGCGAGCATGGGCAGCAGCCGTAGTTCGGCTTCGCGCTCGGTTACCGAGTAGTTGATTTCGACGAAGTCGGGCGTCTCGCTTTGCAGAAACGACTCGAGGCGATCGTAGAGCGTCGCTTGCGCAGCGGTCACGCCGATGTAGCGGGCCTGCCCCATCTCTTTCCAGGCTTTGAGGCTTGGCCAACGAATGTCGAGATCGATCAGGCTGCCGACATTTACGAGATCGATCGAGTCTCGATTGTAGCGGTCGAGTGTCTGATGAAACTGGTCGATGCCCGCTTGGCCCCCTTGGTCGAGATTGATCGTAACGAAAAGCTCATCGCGCAAGTCCGGCGCGCTGATGATGCGTCCGAAAGCGCGATCGTTGTCCGCATTGCGTGGCCAAGTATCGACGACCCTACCGCCGTGCTCGACTAAAGCTCGTACGACGGCCTCGACGCGGTCAGGTCCGTCCTCGGCTATTGCCGTCACGGGCCGAGTCGACCCGAGGCCAATGATAGGCAGCGTTTCTCCCGTGCTCGGTATCGCCCGAACGGGCATAGATTGCTGCGCCCACACGGTGCCTGAAGCGCAACCGAGCGCTGCACCGCCAGAGAGGGCGAAAAATTCGCGACGGGTCGTGGTCGTTAGCATGTCGATGCCTATGCTTCGCGATCGGTCGTCGGCAACTGCACGACAGCGAACGCGTCGCGGCTCACTGATAGTACTCCATCACGTGCGGCGAGGGCGGATTGCGCGGCCACCGTATCGTCGCCGCAACGAAGCTCGGGCGTGCAAAGGTTCGCTTGGTGTATTCGTGCACGCGCGGTAGCACGATATCGTCGCCTGCTTTCCAGATATAGCCGAGCCCGAGCCACTGGATTCGAAACAGGCTGACGGCCCAAACGACATCGGCCAGCGTGAAGCGCTCGCCCATGATCCACTCGTCGCCGTGCGACAGATCTTTTTCGAGCTGGCCGACGATGTCCTTGAATTCCTGCACCGAGGCGCGCATCTTTTGCACGTCGTTTACATGCGCTTTAGCCGCGGATTCTTTGAGAATCTTGTGCTCATAGGCCGAAATCAACAGGGGATCATTGCCGACTTGAGCCATGTTGTGGCGGGCTTCGGCGATTTTCCGATCGTGAATCCCGGGCATGTCGTGCTGAATGAAATCGGGTCGGTTGTCGCCGTCGGGATGAGATCCATAGAGCACCGCTGGATGCGGCGTCTGATCGACGATATCGACTTGGCGAATCACGGCGGCGGCGATGTCGGTAGGCACGAGCCGAGTGCCGGTATCGATCTCGGCGTCGAGATATAGGCACATCTTCTTGGAGTTGACGAGAATCTTACCGGCTTCGTGATCGACGAGGGTCGGCACTACCAGTGGATCGAAGCCTTCCGTCTCCGTCGAAGAGCGGCCCGTGTAGCCATTGACCATGTTGCCGACCAGGTCGCGGCCTCCCGCGAGGCGCAGCCGAGCATACTCGGGGAAGTAGTTTTGCATGCCGGGCGGCAAGATGTCGATGTCGTGCGAAGTGTAGGCGGCCTCTTTTTCTGCGAAGACGCCGCGGACCTTCATCGAGCACAGCGACAGCGAGAAGTGATAGAGCTCGAAGCGTGGCGTTTGCCCGGGGACGCCGTTGATGATGACGTTGCGTTCGGGGTCCGTATAGCGGGCATTGGCCGCGTCGACCAGACTACGGATATCTGTTTCGGGCATGTTGTTGCTCTCCTTCGGGTCCGTTCCGGACGAAGCGCTGCGGCCCCGCCGCGTGTTTCAGCGGCGCACTCGGTCAGCGCGCCAGCGGGTCGGGCCGCACTTGAAAATGCACGACCAAGGGCTTGTTGCCTTTGCCGCCTTCCATGAGCCACGGTGTTCGGTCGCCACTGGACACCCAGAGCCCGCGGCCCTTCCAGCCGATGTCGGGATCGTCGATTCGCCCGTCAAAGCCCTTGGTATAAAAGCCGAGCGGGTACGGAATGCGAAGCGTCACGAATTCCTCGTCAACGAGCGCGTGCACGCCATCGTACAGATTGCCTGTGGCGATCGGCGTGTTGGGACCTAAGCCCGACGTGTTCTGCTGATCGACCCAGGTGTAGTAGCTCGACTCGACGCTGAATTCCTCGAAGCCCTCAAAGCCGGGTCCCGGCATGCGGTACAAGGTCCAGCCTTCGGGGCAGTGATCGCCGGTGGCCGTTGGGCCGTTCAGCGGGCCTTGGCACTTGCGGCGATCGAAGCTGCCGAGGTGCCCGCTGCCCAGCGATACCCAGACCACGCCATTGCGGTCGATGTCGGCACCGCGCGATGCGAAGCCCGGCGCGGGCACATTGTAGATCTCCGCGAGCGCCGTCGCGGGTGGGTTCGGTCCCGGGTCGAGCCGTACGATGGAACCCGGATGACCGACCTGCGAGCCCCAAACAGAGCCGTCCACGGGATTCGGCATCACGGCGTAGAAGCCGGCGTTGATGCGCTTGTCTAGATTAGGATCGATGTCCTGATCCGCTTCGACATAGGCGTCACGTTTGCCGTTACCGTTGGTATCGAGAATCAGCGCGGTCCAGCCCTGCGAGTTGGCCGCATCGCCGGTCTCGTCGAACATTTTAGTATTCAGCCACCCGACGACCGGCCCGCCGCCACTCGTCCACAAGGTGTGGTTAGCGTCTTCGGCAAACTGCAGATGGTGCGTCGAGAAGCAGGTATCGATGAACTTGTAGTCGCCGGTTTCGGGATCCAGGACCGACAAGTGGCGACCGGCTCTTTCGGTTGGCGTCGCCATTGCAGACGGATGATCCGATCCCTCGCGGCAGAACTCGGGATTATTGGGGCCGCGAATGCGTGCCGTGTACCAAACACGACC
>JAOTTJ010000137.1 GCA_029864465.1 Gammaproteobacteria bacterium
AATCGTCGACTATGAGGAAGCCGCCACGATCTAGATATTCGCGCAGCAGCGCCGCCTCGGAATCACTCAGGTACCACTGGCCTACCTCGACGGCATAGAGCCAGGGATAATCGAACACGCGATCGTCGTCGAGCTGGATAATCCGGCCGCCGCGGCCCTCCCATCCATCGGTGACTGGCTGCCCGTCGACGCGCGTCAGGCGGTTGATGCCTTGCATGAGATGGTATTCGGCATCCGCGTAGTCGGTCTGCCACGAACCGCCGCCGCGACCCCATCCCCCACCGCGCCGGCTACCTGAAGAATTCGTGTAGTAGAGCCGCGCGAAGTGGAACTCCGCCGTCGGCTCTCCGTCGAGTCGTTCGTCGCCCTCCTGGCCCATTGCCACGCCGAACGACAGCAGTCCGGCAATTGCGATACCGGCTACTGCGGCGATTCCAGCGTGCGTCATTCGGTGGCTCTTCACGAGATGCGGATATCTCCCGGCGAAAAACTCGGCGATGAGCCGGATTATTGCATCTTCCGCGGGACTCTGACCAACCTCGCCTAAAGATCCGGCAGCGCCACGCCTGCGGCCGCTTCAGCGCGGCCGAAACTGCCGGCCCCGCATTCACGCCGAGCCCTCGTCGCCTCCCCCTAGGTCGGCCCGGCGAGTTCCCGAGCCTGCTCGACCCAGCGGTCGTGAACGATCCGATCGGGGAAGGTCGCGAGCCTCGCGGCTACGCGCTCGAGGTCCTGTTCGGTCAACCGCGCGAGCTGCTCGTACCGATAGATGCCCATCTCGTTGAGTGTCCGCTCGAAAACGGGCCCGATACCCGACACACGCTTGAGATCGTCCGCAGATTCGTGTGCCCCGGTCGCGCCTCCCGGCACGGCAGTGGCGGCGCGCGTCGGCAGCCCTGGCGCGTATTGCTGGCGCAGGCGCGCCAGCTCCGTCTTCAGTGTAGCGACTCGCTGCTCGGTATCTTCATACTTCGCCCCGAGACCCTCGAAACGTCCTTGCCAATCGGCAATATCGCCTATGTCGCCTTCCCTGTCTTTGATAATGCGCTCGAGATGAACGATCTTGCCGTCCAGTGGCGTTCCCGCCTTGGCGCTATCCCGAGCGGACTCGACGGGTACACCTCCCGTAGGACGAAGCTCACGGCCGAAATCGACAAGCGCTCGTGTCTCTCCCAGTGCCGCTTCCAGACGCTCGCAAGCCTGGTGGGCCTCAGCGAACCAGCCCCTCAATGACTGCGTCTTTCGTCGTGCGCGCGCGCGTTGAATGAGCCACGCGGAAATGAAACCGATAGCGAACGCAACTACTAGGCTGACGAGGATTTCGGCAATTAGATATCCCATCGTCAATGTCCTCGCACGATCAATGCCATCTGCGGATCCGACATTCGGCCATCGGTTTCGGTTACTCCGTAGCCGACAGCCGACAATCGACTGCCATTCACGCCACGAGTAGTCAGCTGCTCCGCAATGGTCTCGGCACGCGCCTGGCTGATCCGTAATGCCGCACCATAATCGCGCGTCGACTCGGAGTAAGCGGCGACCTCGATGCGCGTGTCGGGGCATTCCCGTAATGCGACCGCCAGTGCGTCGAGCAACTCGCCACTGCTCGGCAACAGAGCAGTGCTGGTCGGCAGAAAGACGACGGGACGATGCGTCTGCAGCTCGGCAAAGCGTTGCTTGCATTGAGCCGCGGCAGCCGAGAGAGGCACGGTCAGATCCGTCTGCAGGATGACCCCATACGGAACGGCGGAACGAATCGTGGCAAGTGCCCGATCCCGTTCATCCGGCGAGCCTGCCCTGCCCTTGATCGAGATCTCATGATCCGCAAAACGCAGTTCCACATCCTGCAACGCCGCGACGGCCCGCACGATCTCCTGCGTTGCCTCGCTCCACTGCGGATGGGTCTGCGGCTCGACTTCGAGTGTGTCACGTACGTTGCCGTTAGCCGCCCGGCCCGCAGCTATGGCTAGCAGCGCAGTCCGTGTCGGTTCGTCATGTACGAGACCATCCAGAACTGCGTCCGTAGACGTAAGGGACACGACGAGCCGGTAAGGCACTGTCGTCAGTGAATAACTCCATGATGGCGGCTCGACGGTCTCGGCAACCTCGATAAGGTTAGTCACAGTCCTTACGCCCCGGAGTCCGTTAACGCGCGATTCTGCTTCGGCTCTCACGGTCCCACTCGACACCGTTCCGGTAAGGATCAGATCGCGGCCGTCGGCTTCTATCCGAATCTCATCGGCATCTTCAAGGACGGAGGCGACCTCTCGCTGCGCACGTTCGCGCAAGTCTGATTGAATCGAGCCGACGCCCGTGTCGACGTTGAACCAACTTAGAATGACAAACGCGGCAGCCGCAATAACGGCAACATGGCTAGTCTGCATCACATCCCCCTGATAGCGCGCGCGGATCAAAGGCCCGTTCCGGCGCGCTCCACACCAGGCCATCATTAGGCCTGCCAATGCGCTCCACTGGCTTTTCTGACACAATCGTTTACGTCCGCGTCCGAGCGTTCCGCAATGCGTTTTCCGCAAACCCCGACAGGCCGACTAACAAGGCGCCGGATCACACAGATCCTCACCCTCGTCCTGATTTTTGCGGTCGTCTGGCTGCGATCGACAGACCAGGAGCCGCCTGCCGAGCTGCCCCACGCGGCGACCCGGGACGGGCCTATCGAGCAGGCGTTCGCGAACCACCGCAGCGATGTGCTCGTCACTGGCGAGGGTCGGGTCACAAGAATCCTGGCCGACGACACGGACGGTGCACGGCACCAGCGGTTCGTCGTCGAGCTGGAATCTGGCCAGACGGTTCTCGTCGCGCACAATATAGACATTGCGCCACGAATCGTGGATCTGCAGCGCGGACGTCCGATCGCGTTTCGCGGTGAGTACGAGTGGAACGATCTCGGCGGCATCGTTCACTGGACCCATCACGATCCGGATGGCGTACATCCCGGAGGCTGGGTCGAGTATTCGGCCAGGAAATACGAATAGGCGCCGTGGGCCGGTTGCGACGCCGAGATTCCCTTTGATTTAATGCAGATATGTTAACTGACGTCAGAATCGTTCTCTGCACAGGCCTACTCGGAGCGCTGCTCGCAGCCCCTGCGAGCGCACAGTCCGAAGGCACGCTGCACGATCCGCGCGAGACCCACCTCGGCGACGTCCGTCAGCTCACGGCTGGCGCCGGCGAGAACGCCGAAGCCTACTGGTCGCCCGACGGGACATCGCTGATCTTTCAGTCGACGCGCGCGCCCTATGCCTGCGATCAGATCTTCACCATGCCCGTCAGCGATCCGGCAGCCCTCTCGCTCGTCTCCACGGGCGAGGGGCGCACGACGTGTGGCTACTTTTCAGCGTCGGGCGATCGCATCGTCTATTCCTCGACACACGCCTCGGGCGTGCAGTGTCCCGTGCCGCCGGACCGCTCGCTCGGCTACGTCTGGCCGATCTATGACACCTACCAGATTTACAGCGCTGCACCAGACGGCTCCGATCTCGTAGCGCTCACCAATACAGCTGCCTACGACGCGGAAGCCACCGTCTGCTCGCGCGACGGCTCGATCGTGTTCACGTCAACGCGTGATGGCGACCTCGATCTCTATCGCATGGATGCGGACGGCGGCAATGTCAGACGCCTGACCGATGCGCCGGGCTACGACGGCGGCGCGTTTTTTTCGGCAGATTGTTCGCAGATCGTTTGGCGCGCGTCGCGCCCGACGGGTGAGACGCTGGCCGATTACCAGGCGCTGCTCGCCCAGGGCCTCGTGCGCCCGAGCGAGCTAGAGATCTGGGTCGCCAACGCCGACGGCTCCGAGCAACGCCAAGTGACCTACCTCGGTGGCGCCAACTTTGCACCGTATTTCTTCCCCGACGGCAGACGCATCATTTTCTCGACGAATCACCACGACGCGAGCGGCCGCGAGTTCGATCTTTTTGCGATCAACGTCGACGGTACGCAGCTCGAACGCATTACCTACACCGACGGTTTCGACGGGTTTCCGATGTTCTCGCCCGACGGCAGCCAACTCGCGTTCGGCTCGAATCGTAATCAACGCGAGCCCGGCGAGACCGATGTCTACGTTGCACGCTGGCTCGACGGTGAGCCCGCCGTCATGGCGCGGCCAGCGGACCGCTATCTCGCCGATCTTGCCTGGCTTGCCGACGATGCGCGCGGTGGGCGGGGTCTGGGCACCGACGCTCTCGCGGCTGCGGCGGACTGGATCGAGGCGCGCTTCGTGGAGATCGGGCTAGAGCCCGCGGCAGGGGACGGCAGTTTCCGTCAGACGTTCGAGGCCACCGTAGACGTCGAGCGCGGGCCGGAATCTGGAATCGTTATTAATAATGAGCGCCTGCCCGCCGAGGACTATGTCATTACGGGTTTCTCGGCGAACGGCCGTATCGAGGCACCCGTTGTGTTTGCCGGCTGGGGCATCGTCGCCGAAGACCACGGCATCGACGACTACGCCAACCTCGATGTGACGGGTCGCGTCGTGCTCGTGCGCCGCTATACGCCGAAAGACGGTGTGTTCGAGGACGAGGAGACGCAGCGGCGGCTCGGCGATCTGCGCTTCAAGGCTTTCACGGCGCGAGAGCGCGGCGCCGCCGGACTGCTCGTCGCCGACCTCGCCCAGGACGGCGAAGCGGAGACGCCGCTGCCTGCGCTGCGCGTCGATCCCCAGGGCGATGCCGGTATTCCGGTTGCAGTCATCACGCGCGCCTGGGCCGAGCCCCTGTTGGCTGGCGAGCACTCCGTCGATCTCTCGGCTGAGCTCATCGAGCACACGCGCGAGGTCGAGAACATCGTCGGGCGGCTGACGGCCAGCGAGCGGCTGCCAGGCGCCGTGTTACTCGGCGCACATTACGATCACTTGGGACTGGGCGGTCGCGACTCGCTTGCACCCGAGTCGAGTGAGCCGCATAACGGCGCCGACGATAATGCGTCGGGCGTCGCAGCATTGCTCGAAACCGCGCGCGTGCTTGCCGGACGCCGCGACGCGCTGATGCGCGACGTCGTCTTTGCAGCCTTCACGGGCGAGGAATCGGGATTGCTGGGCTCCAGCCAACTCACGCGTGAGCCACCGCCGGGCACGGCGCCGGCCGGACTCGTCGCCATGCTCAACATGGACATGGTCGGGCGTTTGCGCGAGAACACAGTCGCGATCATCGGCAGCGAATCAGCCGATGAATGGAATGGACTCGTAGAGCCGATCTGCGATGCGCTCCGAATTCGTTGCCGACTCGGTGGCAGCGGCTACGGGCCGTCGGACCAGACACCGTTCTATGCGGCCGGTGTGCCCGTACTGCATTTCTTCACGGGCGCCCACGAGGAGTACCACAAGCCCAGTGATGACACGGCGCTCATCAACGCTGCCGGCGGCGTGCTTGTCGCAAACGTCGTCGCAGAACTGGCCGCCGACCTGACCGGCATCGACGCTCTGACCTACCGGGAATCCGACGCACCCGCACCGCAGGGTGACCTACGCGGCTACGGAGCCTCCCTCGGTACGATTCCAGATTACACGGGCTCGCCCGACGATCGGCCCGGCATGCTCGTATCCGCCGTGCGAGCCGGCGGTCCCGCGGCTCGAGCCGGCCTGCAGCGCGGCGATCGCATCGTCGAGCTCGCCGGGCGCGAGGTGCGCGATGTCTACGACCTCATGTACGTGCTGCGCGCCGTCAAACCCGGCGAGGCGAGCACGGTCGTCGTCGAGCGCGACGGCGACCGCATCGAGCACCCGGTGACTTTCGGCGAAAGCACCCGCTCGCGCTGAAGCAAATCGAGCACGAGGGCACTCCCGGCGGCCGGCACGCGAACTCAGTTGTGCAGACATCGGTGATTACCGACGGGTTTCGCTAATCTCCAGCAAGCCCGATTTTTCAGCGGCTTAGTTCTACAGGCCGGTCTCGAGCGCGAAGATTTCCGCCAGGAGCCCACGCCACTCCTCATACTGCTGCACCAGCCAGGTCTCGAGCTCGGCGACGCGCGACTCTATCCGCTCGACAGTCGGACCGACTTCGTTACTAAAGGCCTGTGCTCGACTGTCTCGCCTTTGTTCTTGCATTCTGGCCCACTTGTAATTGTCGTAGAGACTGCGAATCGCTTCGTAGCTCCCACGTGGCGCGTTGGACGTTGAATTGACCACTCGTTCCACTTCGTTGTTCTCGAACTGAGCGACTTGTCTACGGTAGTCCAACCACAGATCGTAGATCGAGCCTATTTCCGCATGAAGTTCCTGGAACTTCTCATCGACTGTATCTATGAGCTGATATTCGACTTGGCGAACTCGCTCGATGCGCTCCGACATCGGATCGTCTTCGGCCGGAAGACGCCGAATGGTAAACGTGCCATCGGGCGTATTGTCCAGATAGCCGCCAAACACCGACGGCGAGAGCTCGTAGGCGTAACGCAGAAAGGAGATATCGATAACGTTCGACAGCATTCTCTCGTCGAGAAGACCGCGAGCGACGCGCAGATCTTCTGCTATCGATTCGAACAGCACCTGGTACCCATATAGATCGACTCGGGCATCAGCTTGACCCATGTCAGTCGCTGGCGCGCTTACAAAGATCTTGTCGAGCCATTCGAATCCACCGGCATCTACTGCGCGTATTCTTAACTCCAATGCTTGCCCGTCGGACCTGACGATCTCACCGGACACGAGCAATTCAGCGGCATGGTCAGCCGTAGGCAGGACTCGCACTGCGCCCCACTCGTCGGTCTCGACCAGCGTCTGGCGCAACATGAACGGCAGCAGAATCGCCTCGACCTCACGGATATTCGATACCACTTGCAAGCGGCGCTGCTCGAGCGGGTCTTCCGGTATGCCCGGCTCGAACACAGCGATCGAGACGTTAAGCTCGGAAAGTATTCGCCCTTGCGCGCTTGGCGCGACGCCATCCGCCGCCTGCGACTGAGCCGCCACATTCTGGATCGGTAACCCTATCGAGACACTCACGATAAACGCTGCCAGTAACGTGCGACGAATATTAGTCAATCGAGTAATGGCGAACCCTCTTCCGTCGTACACACCCGATTCCTGCTCAGCGTATCGACACAGTTGAACATCGAGCTTGACGGTTCGTACTTGTTATAGAAACGGCTCAATGTAAACGACATGCCCGTACTGCTCAGCGACACGGTCGTCGCAACATGCAGTTCGCCGCCTTCCGGTGCGACGGTGAAACGATGACTGACTAGCAAGCCGTCCGGCAAGATCAAACGGGAAATGAACTGATCTCCGCTCCAACCACAGATTTCTTCGCCATAGAGTGTCCTAGCGCCCTGCGCTACACCGTCGTAGAACTGACAAGAGATATCGAAATCATCTTCTCGTTCGACGCTGATCTCATACTCGGTTTGCGAAATCGTGAAGTATCTCGGACGCGTGAGCTCGTCTGCCAGGCGAGCGAGCGCGAGTATAGAGTCCACATCTCGCGGCGACGCGATCGTTCCGGCGTTGTCCAACTCTGGCAGCCCGGCAGGCCTCAGGTTCGGTGCCGAACGACGCAAACGCCGAAACCATTGATCGAGGGCCCTGTTGACGTCATCGCCGCGAAAGTAGTCGCGGCCCCATAAGCCGCTCAGGTCCGCGGGCATGCTGCTTTGATTGCTGCGCACAGCGACATCGCGTGCAGGCTGCTGCGTACAGGCCGCGATCAGCCACCACAGGGCGAGTGGGGTCAA
>JAOTTJ010000138.1 GCA_029864465.1 Gammaproteobacteria bacterium
GATTTTGTTGTCGAGGATCCGGAATTTCTGGCGGAGCCTTTCGCAGGCTCGGTCCAGTGGTACTACGCGCCGCACTTCGAATATCTCGGCTTCGGTTGTAATACAGAGATCTCGCTCCGCTACACGCTGCAGTGACCTATGCCATTGCGCTGGCTTACGCGCTGATTCTGCGAGCCAAGTGGCGTGAGCCGTTGGGCCGTTTGTGGTCCCGGCGTGCGTTTAGTCGTCCGCAGACAAGAGGACCGTGGAGACGAAGAACCAGGGCAGACCGCCGGTGTCGGCAAAATAGACGAGGAGCAGACCTGCCCCGACGACTGGTGAAGCCGGAATGAGCGCGCCGGCGAATAGAACGAAAAATCCGCCGATAGCCGGCAGCCCTGACATCCCGCGATAGCCTTGCACGCTGCCGGTCTCGCGTTCGTAGAGCCAGGGTGCGATGACGCTCAGGTAGACGTTTAAGGCTGTAACGGCGAATGCCATAACGGCGAAGCTCCAGCCGAATACGTAGCGGCTTATTCCTAGATCCGCGAACGCCATGACATCGATCGCGAAGAAGTGGTGGGCAGCGACCGCTGACGGAATCGCCAGCCCCGTAACAGTGAAAACGATGCCAGCAACGACGTCTTCGGGAGCTGCCATGTGTCCGTTTCGATAGTTGGTTCGGGATGTCGCGCAATCGCTACGATAGCACGTCGGCGACTGGTTCAGTTGCGATAAGCTTGACGCTGCGATCTATTACTTTGCTGACCGTACTGGAGATCAATGTCCCGTATTCGCTATTTCGCCTACGGCTCAAACATGCTCACGGCGCGCCTCGAGCGCCGCTGCCCGAGTGCGGCAGTGCTGACGACGGCTGTCGCACGGAACTTCTCGGTCGGTTTTCACAAGCGTGGCCTGGACGCTTCGGGTAAAGCCGCACTCGTCGCCGTCAATGACGCTACCGCGATCACTTTCGGCACGGTGTTCGAGATAGACGCCAGAGAGATCGAGCAGCTCGATCGCACCGAGGGTTCGGGTTATCGGCGCCTGCAGCGGTTCCGCGTACGTTGCACACGCAGTGGCGAAGTTCTCCAGACGCACACTTACGCAGCAGTCGAGCACCATTCGGATCTCGTGCCCTATGACTGGTATCTCGCCCTCGTGCTCGCCGGGATCGCCGAACACGGGCTCGGCGAGGCTTATGCAAGCCGCTTCCGGTCACTGGATTCCGTTCACGATCGGCAGCTCGAGCGGCCGAGTCGCCGCGAGGCGTTGCAGGTACTCAGTTCTGCTGGGATCGACGATTACCGCGCGTTGCTGACCGAGTTGGCCTGAGGTTCGTTGCGCATGTTTTGCGGCGTGTCCGGATGCAGGGTATCGTCTCGCGATGACTGAGCAGGAGTTGGATCCGGCGTGGCCGGAGCACGCGGCGCTGTTTCTCGATCTCGACGGTACGTTGCTCGAATTCGCCGAGACGCCGGACGGGGTCGAGATCACGGAGCGGTTCAAGGCGCTGCTGCGGCGTCTGGATCGAGTCGAGCACGGCGCGGTTGCGTTCGTCAGCGGGCGCACGATCGCCAGACTCGACGAGCTGCTCGCGCCGCATCGCTTTGCGCTCGCTGGCGTGCACGGCAGCGAGCGGCGCAGGTCGACGGGACGAGTCGCGCCGGCACCGATCGATTCCGCTGCGCTCGATCCCGTCCGTGAACGCCTAAGGCGGTTTGCAACCGATTATGAAGGCGTCCTCATCGAGGACAAGGGAATCAGTCTAGCCTTGCACTATAGGCAGCAACCCGGGCTCGCGGCTGTCGTGGAGCAACTCGGCACGAATCTCGCAGCGGAGCTGCCATCGGGATGGGAGATGCTCGAAGGAAACCACGTGCTCGAGATAAAGCCGGCCGGAATCGACAAAGGTGCAGCGATCAGGCAATTCATGAGTGAAGCGCCGTTTGCCGGGCGGACACCTGTGTTCATCGGCGATGACGTGACGGACGAGGCGGGCTTTCGGGCCGTCAACGAGCTCGGCGGCGTATCGGTCAAGGTCAATAGCGGCTCGACCGACGCGCGCTGGCATTTACCGGACGTCGATGCCGTACTCGGTTGGCTCGAAGCCAACGTGCCGCAATGAGCGAGATGCAATGACGGTAAAGCAGACGTCCAATCTCGAGCTCGGCCTCGTCGGCAACTGCCAGGTTGCCGTGCTCATCGACCGCGCCGGCCGATTCGTCTGGGGCTCGTTTCCGCGCATGGACAGCGATCCAGCGTTCTGTTCGCTTCTGAACCCCGTCGCCGACGGCGAGTCGCCAGGCTGTTTCGACATCGAGCTTGTGAATTTCGCATCATCCGAGCAGGAGTATGTCGAGAATACGGCGATTCTGACGACGACGTTGCGCGACGCCAACGGTGGCGCCGTCAAGATCATCGACTTTGCGCCGCGCTATGCCCAGTTTGGACGCAACTACCACCCCGCCATGGTCGTACGCAACATCGTGCCCGTGTCGGGCAGCCCGGCCGTTCGCATCCGATTGCGCCCGGCGGCCGGTTATGGTGCCCGGCATGCCGAGCGCACGTTCGGTAGCAGCCACATTCGCTTCAGCAACGACGATTACACTGTTCGTCTCACGACGAATGCACCGATCTCGAGCCTGCTCGAGGAGCGGGCGTTCGTAGTCGAGCAACCTATGGCATTCATACTCGGCCCCGACGAATCGTTACGCGAGGATCCCGACAAGGCGTGCCGGGACATGTATGGTGAGACGAGGGCTTACTGGCAGGGCTGGGTTCGTGCGCTATCAGTTCCTTACGAGTGGCAGCGCGAGGTCATCCGGGCGGCTATCACGCTGAAGCTTTGCACCTACGAGGATAGTGGCGCGGTGCTGGCGGCGCTGACGACCTCTATACCCGAGGCCGCTAATACCGAGCGTAATTGGGACTATCGTTTCTGCTGGCTCAGGGACAGCTACTACACCGTGCAGGCGTTGAATCGCCTCGGCGCGACACGAACGATGACGGAATTTCTGCGGTATCTGTTCAATTTGCTCGCCGAGCACGACCCGCGAGCGCCGCTGCAGCCCGTCTACGGTATTACGGGCCGAGCAGCACTCGAGGAACGTAAAGTCGAGAGCCTGGCCGGTTACCGCGACATGGGTCCCGTGCGTATCGGCAACGATGCGTACCGCCAACAGCAGCATGATGTCTACGGTGCGACGATTCTTGCGGCGACGCAGAGCTTTTTCGACCGGCGCATGATCAAGACCGGTACGGATCAGGACTTCGTGCGGCTCGAGGCGCTCGGCGAGCACGCTGCGAAGCTTTACAGCGAGCCGGATGCCGGTCCTTGGGAGTATCGAGGCCGTGCGATGGTCCATACGTATTCGAGCGTCATGTGCTGGGCCGGCTGCGACCGCCTCGCGAAGATTGCCGCGCAGCTTGGCAAGAGCAGCCGGGCCGCGCACTGGGAGAAGCAGGCGTCGGGGATTCGCCGGCAGATCTTGGACTCGGCTTGGAATGACAAGCGTAAGAGCTTCGTCGCGAGCTTCGGCGGCGAGGATCTCGACGCGAGCTTGCTGATTCTGCCCGAGCTCGGCTTTATTGCGCCCGAGGACCCCCGCTTCACCGGCACACTGGCCGCGATCGAGGGTGAGCTCAAGCAAGGCCCTTACATTTACCGGTATGCGAATCCCGACGATTTCGGCATGCCCGAAACGGCCTTCAATATCTGCACGTTCTGGTACATCAGCGCGCTTGCCGCGGTCGGGAGACGCGACGAGGCGCGGGAGCTCTACTGCAACATGCTCGAGCACCGCACGGCGCTCGGACTCCTGTCGGAGGATCTCGACGTCACCTCGGGTGAGCTCTGGGGCAACTTCCCGCAGACCTATAGTATGGTCGGGATCATCATGGCGGCTATGCGCCTGAGCCGCTCGTGGGAGGAAGCGCTGTAAGCCGGCTCATCGCCATATCGAATCGCGTCGCGGTGCCGAAGGCCGGCAAGTCGGCCGGCGGCCTCGCCGTGGGTGTGCTGTCGGCGCTGGCCGAGCACGGTGGTATCTGGTTCGGCTGGAGCGGCAAGACGACCGAGACCGAGCCGAGTGAGACTAAACGGTCGCGGTCGGGCAAGATCGAGTTCGTCACGATCGATTTGAACGCGGACGACTTCGAAGCCTATTACAACGGCTTCAGCAATAACTCGCTCTGGCCTCTATTACATTTCATGCTCGGCTATTTCTCGTTCCGGCGTTCGCAGTACGCCGCCTATTGTCGAGTCAACGAATTCTTCGCCCGCAGACTCATTCCGATTCTCGAGCCGGACGATTTGATCTGGGTGCACGATTACCATTTGTTTCCGCTCGGTGCGAGCTTGCGGCAAGCAGGTGTCGTGCAACCGATCGGATTCTTTCTGCACGTACCGTTTCCGAATTTCGATGTGCTCAGAGCGCTACCGTGCTACACGCAGATACTCAACGCGCTCGCGGCGTACAACGTCGTCGGGTTTCAAACTGACAGGGATTTGTGGTCGTTCCAGGATTGCATGACCCAGCCGGAGATCGGTGGCCGCTTGCACGATGACGGTCGGATCACGGCGTTCGGGCGCACGTTCAAGGCGGAAGTGTTTCCGATCGGCATTGACGTCGAAGAGTGTCAGCGCGTCGCCGTCGAAAATTTCGAAAACGAGGAGCTCATGCGTCTGGGCGCAAGCCTCGAGAACCGCAAGCTCATCATCGGCGTCGATCGTCTCGACTACAGCAAGGGACTGGAATTGCGATTCCGTGGCTTTGAGACCTTGCTCGAATCGTATCCTGCGACCCGCGGATGCGTGACGTTCATGCAGATAGCGCCGCCGACGCGTGCAGGCGTTAGGACGTACGACCAGATTCGCGGGGAGCTGGAGAAAGCCGCCGGCAATATCAACGGACGTTTTGCACAGATAGACTGGATGCCGATTCGCTACCTGAATCGCGGCTACAGTCGCGAGTTGCTCATGGCGATCTTCCGCCGCGCCGCCGTAGGGCTAGTGACGCCGATTCGCGACGGCATGAACCTCGTCGCGAAAGAATACGTCGCCAGCCAGGACCCGAAAGATCCTGGCGTGCCTGTGCTCTCGACCTTGTGCGGTGCCGCGCGAGAGCTGACCGATGCCGTGCTCGTGAATCCCTTCGATCGCCAAGGCGTCGCCGATGGCTTGCAGAAGGCCATCGAGATGCCGCTCCACGAACGCCGCGCCATCCACGCCTCGATGATTGCGACGCTCCGCAAGAACGACATCCACGCCTGGACGCGGCGCTTTATCGAGTCGTTGAGCACGCCTTAGCCGCAGCACGCGCAACCCCGATTCACCGACGCGCGGGCTCCCTGGAAGGCCGGCGGCCGCCGACCGTGAGCCGCCGCGACCATGCGCATCAGTCCTGCCCGGTCTTTCCGGGCCGTGCGCGAATCGTGCACCGCGCTTTCGACGATCCGCCGAAGCTCGCAACGCACGCAATAGACAAGGAAGAAGCCTTGCGCCACTATCGTCGCATCTGAGACGAGATCAAGACCTACGTTCTCGAGCTACCGCAGGCGTTGGACTCGGCCGGCGGCGCATCAGATTAGGAGCGGGTTCGAACGCGGCGGAGATTACGTGGAAATACAGTTTCTCGGTGCGGCCGGTGCCGTCACGGGCTCGTGCTATCTGATCCGCGCGGGCGGCAATACGATCCTGCTCGAATGCGGTCAGATCCAGGGCAGCCGGCGAGAAGAGCGAGCGAATCGGGAATCCCTGCCCGTGCCGATGGACGAGATCGATGCCGTGGTTTTGAGCCACGCGCACATCGATCATTCAGGCCGGCTCCCGCTGCTCGTCAAGCACGGTTACACAGGACCGATCTATACGCACAGCGCGACTCGCGCGCTTTGCGACATCATGCTGCGCGACTCCGCCTACATCCACGAGAAGGATGCCGAGTGGGAGAACAAGCGACGGCAACGTAAGGGGCTCGAGCCGATCGAGCCGCTTTTTGAGCGCGACGATGCCGAGGTGGCAGTCTCGCAGTTCGTTGGTATGGGTTACGGCGAGCGTCAGGAGATCCTGCCGAAGCTCTTTATTCGTTTCAACGATGCCGGGCATATCCTCGGTGCGGCTATTGTCGAGATCTGGCTCAGTGAGGGCGGCGTCGACCGCAAGCTCGTGTTCAGCGGAGATCTCGGTTATCGCGATGCACCGATCATGGAGGATCCGACCCGCATCGATCGCGCCGATCTCGTGCTTATGGAGAGCACGTACGGCGACCGTCTGCATCGCTCTTTCGCGGATACGCTGGACGAGCTCGGCGAGGTATTCGAGCAGGCCTCGCGTCACAAGGGCAACGTCATCATCCCCGCATTTGCCGTGGGCCGAACGCAGGACCTTCTGTACTTGCTGGCCGAGCATCAGGAGAGGTGGAAGCTCGACGGCTGGCGCGTGTTTCTCGACAGCCCCATGGCGATTCAGGCTACCGATGTTTATGCGCAATTCCGGAATTTGTACGGGGCAAAGCTCTTTCGGGATCGCAGCGATACCCCGCAGTTGAGAAACTTCGCCGCAACGATGACCTCGGAGGAGTCGATGGCTGTCAACCGTATCGATTCCGGCGCCGTCATCATTGCCGGCAGCGGTATGTGCACGGGCGGTCGCGTCCTGCACCACCTCAAGCACAACCTCTGGCGCTCGCAATGCCATGTCGTCATCGTGGGCTACCAGGCCATGGGCACGCTCGGGCGCCGGCTCGTCGACGGCGCAGACTACGTGCGCCTGTGGGGGCAGACGATCCGGGTCAACGCCAAGATCCACACGATCGGCGGGCTTTCCGCGCACGCCGATCAGGCTGGGCTCCTCGAGTGGTACGCAGGCTTCGACAACCGCCCGCCCGTCTGCCTCGTCCACGGTGAGCGCGACGCCCAGCACGCGCTCGCCGCGCGGCTGCATGAGGATCACGGTGCCGAGGTCATGCTGCCGGAGCTCGGTGAGACCCGGCAGCTCTAGCGGGCGCGGTTCGTATCAGCGAATGGCGATCGGCCGGACCATCGAGCCCGTCGCGCCCTTAATGCGTTCAGTCAGCGCGAGAAACAGAAACTCGTAGACCTCGTCGCGTGCGAGCTCCTCGAACACCATGTTCTCGAGCATCGTGACGCCTTCTTTGCGGAACAGGATGTGGTGCACGATGATTGCGGGATCGGGCCGCGGTCTGACCTCGATGCAGCAGGAATCTGCGCCGACGATCGAGGCTTTCATGTCGACGATCCAATTCGCGACCTCCCCGCCGATGCCTGGCGAGCCTTCGTTCTCACCGACACCGACGTAGGAGTCGTTGTACTTCGACGGGTTGCCCCAATTCACGGACCAGCCGTAGTTGAGCATGATGGCGTCGCCGGGCTCGAGCGTGTCCTCGCTCATGCCCTGCCGCTCGAGTGCGCCGCGCACGTCGGCGAGCGTGACCTCGTAGCCCGCCTCGAGCGTGTCCACGCCCTTGTAAGCGGCGATATCGATGAGGATGCCGCGTGTGACGAACGGCTTGGCATGCTCGGCACTGAGTGCCTCGAGGCCGTTCAGGCCGCGGTTCGTGCCGGTCAGCTCCTCTTCGGTGAAACCGTTGTAGTAGACCATCTTGA
>JAOTTJ010000139.1 GCA_029864465.1 Gammaproteobacteria bacterium
GTCGTTAACGAGCCGCCCGTTTCGACGTTACGTCGTATCTGACGCTTAGTGCCAGTGGCCGTGCTCGGCGGACCAGACTCTGCCGGGTGCGGCGCCGGGCTCGATGTCGTCGATGGACGTTAGAATCAGGATTAAACCGCCGAGCAGAGAGATCGCGACAAGACCGATAACCAGGCGCATCTGCAGCGAAGTCTGGTTCACCTTCAAGGCGCAGCAGCGCTTGTATTTTTTCCCGCTGCCGCACGGGCAGGGCTCGTTTCTACCAATCGCTGACATGAGCGTCGCCTCGTCCTGATCGCTGCCGGGCCTTGCGGCCGCTTGTTGAGTCCGGGTAGTGGTATCGCATATCTGACCTATGCGCACAAGAGTGTATGGGCCCGCGAGCCAACGTATGATCTGCCGCGGACTCGGGCCGATTCGGGCGTGATGCGAGCGTGGGGCTTAGCACCTTGTCGGCTCGATAGTCAGAGAAAACATATTAAAAAATAATGAATTACCGTTTATATTAAATGTTATTTATTGGCTATCTGGCATCCCGTGGATTCTGACGTTGCCACATTGAAACGCACCCGCGTTATGGCTGTGCTCTTCACGGGCGTGTTGATCGGCGCACTCGACATCGCCATTGTCGGCCCGGCGCTGCCGGCGATTCAGTCCGATTTCGAGCTCGATAGCCGTGCGCTTTCGTGGATATTCAATATCTACATTCTGTTTCACCTGCTCGGCGCGCCGCTCATGGCAAAGCTGTCGGATCGGTTCGGGCGGCGGAGTGTCTACATGGCGAACATCGCGTTGTTTGCAGTGGGATCACTCGTCGTCGCGAGCGCGCCGGCCTTCGGTATCTTGCTGCTCGGTCGCGCGATCCAGGCTTTCGGCGCGGGTGGGATTTTTCCCGTGGCTGCGGCGGTTATCGGCGACACCTTTCCGCCCGAACGACGCGGTCGCGCGCTCGGGCTCGTGGGTGCGGTCTTCGGTGTCGCGTTTTTGCTCGGCCCGCTACTCGGCGGAATCCTGCTGCGCTACAGCTGGCATTGGCTGTTTCTGATCAACATTCCGATCGCTGCCGGGGTGTTATGGCAGGCACGGCTCGTGTTACCCGACGCTAAGCAGGAGCGTACGCGGCCTTTCGATCTGCTCGGCGCGGTCACCTTGAGCATCATGCTCGCTGCGCTGGCTTTCGGACTCAGCTCATTGAACGGTGCGGACCTTGGCGCAAGTCTGGCGGCACTCACAGTTTGGCCGTTTTTGCTCACAGCGATCGCTGTTGCGCCGGTATTCTGGCTGCTCGAACGGCGTGCCGAGGATCCGGTATTACATCCGCAGCTGCTGGGCTCGAAGGAGCTCAAACTCATCGCCTTGATCGCGCTTGCAACGGGACTCACGGAGGCGGGTATGGTCTTTCTGCCGGCCATGGCTGTCGCTGGGCTGCAGGTCGCTGAGGCGACCGCGAGCTTTATGCTATTACCGCTCGTTGCGACGCTGATCATCGGTGCGCCAGCCGCGGGACGGCTCGTCGATGCCGTGGGTTCCAAGCGCGTCATCCAAGCAGGTTTGGCGTTCTGCATCAGCGGGCTGTGTCTGTTCGGACTCGCGGAGCTCACGCTGACGAGCTTTTTTGTGGCCGGCGCTCTGACCGGGCTCGGTCTTGCCGTGCTGCTCGGTGCGCCATTGCGCTATGTCGTGCTTCGCGAAGTCCCGGCGGACCAGCGTGGCGCAGGCCAGGGCTTGCTGACGCTGTTTTTGAGCGTGGGTCAGCTGACGGGTGCCGCGCTCGTGGGCGGCTTTGCGGCCTCGCAGGGTACGGGTACTGGCGGCTACCAGCGTGCGTTGCTCGTCATCGCGGGCCTGATGTGCATCGTCATCATGTTCAGCGCGGCGCTGAAAAACGTTCGGGGGACCTCCAGCGTGCCCCAGGCCGACAGCGCGTAGCGAGATATTTCCGTCGTCTGCGTGTTGCACGGTCGACGCATTGCCCCAGGGCAGACATCGCACGGTCGAGAGGGCAGAATAGCGCCCTGGCTTCGGAGGGTTCCATGACGGATTTCTGGATTGCGCCGTCGATCCTATCGGCGGATTTCGCGCGGCTCGGCGAAGAGGTCGACGCGGTCATCGATGCTGGCGCCGATCTGATCCATTTCGACGTCATGGACAACCACTACGTGCCGAATCTCACCATCGGCCCCCTCGTGGCCGAAGCACTGCGAAAATACGGTGTCGAGGCGCCGCTCGACGTGCACCTCATGGTCAAGCCGGTCGATCGGATCATCGGAGATTTTGCCGAGGCTGGCGCGAGCTATGTAAGCTTCCATCCCGAGGCGAGCGAGCACGTAGACCGGTCCTTGCAGCTCATCAGGGACTCGGGCTGCAAGAGCGGGCTCGTGTTCAACCCCGCAACGCCGCTTAGCTGGCTCGAGCACGTCCTCGATAAGGTCGACCTCGTGCTGCTCATGTCCGTCAATCCGGGTTTTGGCGGGCAGAGCTTCATCGAATCCACGATTACGAAGCTAGAGACCGCGCGCCAGCTCATCGACGCTTCTGGATACACGATCCGGCTCGAGGTCGACGGCGGCGTCAAGGTGGACAATATCGGCCGGATCGCGGCTGCCGGCGCCGACACGTTCGTGGCGGGCTCGGCGATTTTCGGCAGCGACGATTACCGGGCGACGATTGCCGAGATGCGCCGGGAAATCGCCTCGGCAACGGGCTAAGACACCGCGTTTTTGCTATTCTCGCCAGCCGCGCGGCCGCCGGCCCCGGAAGCTCCAGAAGGTTTTAGAGGAATCCCGTGAGTTGGACCGTCCATAAGTTTGGTGGCAGCAGCCTGGCCGATGCAGCGTGTTTTCGCCGCGTCGCTGCAATCGTCATGAGTCAACCGCCCGGCAACGCTTGCGTCGTCGTCTCGGCGATCGGCGGTATGACGGATGCGCTGCTCGATCTCATCGACAGCGCGTCGAGCGAGCAGGATTCGGCTCCAGCGATCGCAGCGTTGCGTGAGCGCTATGTGGGGATCGTCGAGGCTTTGCTGCAGCCCGATAGCGCCCGCGATCTGATCGGGCAGTTCGACGAGGACGTTGCCGATATCGCGAGTGTGCTCAAGGCCCTTGGGCTCGTGAAGACGGCTTCGAATCGCAGCCGCGATATGGTCTCCGGTTTCGGCGAACTCTGGTCGGCGCGGCTGCTCGCAGCGCTGCTTAGCTCGCAAGCGGCGGACGGGGAGGCCGTCTTGTTCGTGGACGCGCGGGATATTTTGGTCGTCGAGGCGGGTGAGATGGGCGTCGGTGTCGTCTGGGATCTCTCCCAAGCGCGTTGTCGCGAAGTCCTTTCGGGGGGCTTCTCGGGCAAGGCCGTCGTCACGGGCTTTATTGCGCGCGACAGAGACGGCCTGCAGTGCAATCTCGGGCGCAATGGCAGCGATTATTCGGCATCGATCTTCGGCGCGCTGCTCGGTGCCGAGGCCGTGAATATCTGGACCGACGTCGAGGGCGTCATGAGCGGTGATCCTCGACGCGTGCCTGAAGCGACCGTGATCGAGGAGATCTCCTACAGCGAGGCCATGGAGCTAGCGTACTTCGGGGCAAAGGTCATTCATCCGCAGACGATGGCGCCTGCGGTGGCGTACGACATACCGATTCGCATTCGCAGCACTTTCGAGCCTGAGAGCCCTGGAACGCTGATTAGTGCTTCGCCGCAAGGCAACGGTACGCTGATCAAAGGCATCACAGGCGTCGATGGCATCGCGCTCGTCAATCTCGAGGGCGCGGGCATGATCGGTGTTCCCGGCACGGCCGATCGGTTGTTCGGCGCGTTGCGCGAAGCGGGGATCTCGGTGACGCTGATCTCTCAGGGCAGTTCCGAGCACTCGATCTGCTTTGCCGTGCAGGAGTCGTGCGCCGACGACGTGAAACGCATCGTTGAGCGCGCGTTCGAGGCCGAATTGGCTCAAGGGCAGGTTCAGAGCGTGGAGGTGACGAAAGGCTGCGGTGTGCTCGCCGTCGTTGGTGACGGTATGGCCGGATTGCCAGGCGTAGCGGGACGCTTCTTCAGAACGCTCGGTAACTCCGGAATCAATGTCCGTGCGATTGCGCAGGGCGCATCGGAGCGCAATATCTCGGCCGTGATCGAGTCGAAGGAAATGACCCGTGCGCTGCGCGCAGTCCATGGCAGCTTCTATCTGTCGGCTAAGACGGTGTCCATCGGCGTGATCGGCCCCGGTTCAGTCGGCGGTGTGTTGATCGATCAGCTCGCCGAGGCCGCGCAGCGGCTGCGCGCGGACTTCAATCTCGACCTGCGTGTGCGTGCGATTGGCGGCAGTCGGCGCATGATCGTCGCGGATCGGCGTTTGGCTCTCGATACCTGGCGCGAACAGTACGCCGAGGGCGAGGCAATGGATCCGGTTCGATTCGTCGAGCACCTCCAGGCCGATCACCTGCCACATGCCGTGCTGATCGATTGCACGGCCAGCGAGACCGTGGCCGGCGAATACGCCGGCTGGCTCGAGCGCGGGATTCACATCATTACGCCGAACAAGCGCGCGCATAGCGGGCCTTTCGCTTACTACGAGCGCCTCAAGAGTATGAGTCGCGGGTCGAGTTCGCATTTTCTCTACGAGGCGACAGTCGGCGCAGGATTGCCAGTCATTCAGACGCTGAAGGACCTCGTCGAGACCGGCGATGAGATCGAGAGCATCAGCGGTATCTTTTCCGGCACGCTCGCGTATTTGTTCAACGTCTTCGATGGAAGTCGCCCATTCTCCGCCATCGTTCGTGACGCGCGCGACCGCGGCTTCACCGAGCCCGATCCGCGAGACGATCTTTCCGGTATGGACGTCGCGCGCAAGGCGGTCATTCTTGCGCGCGAGGCCGGGCTCCCACTCGAGCTCGCCGATATCGAGGTCGAGAACCTCGTCCCGGACATTCTGGCCGACACGTCCGTCGAGGCGTTTCTCGAGCAGCTCGCTCAGTTCGACACAACGATGGCCGAGCGTGTCGAGCGTGCGGCGGCCAACGAGCAGGTGCTGCGCTACGTCGCAGAGATCGATTTCAAGGCGGGCACGGCGCGCGTGCGGCTCGGTAGCTATGCCGGCGATCACCCATTCGCGAACATCAGCCTCACGGATAACATCGTCCAGTTCGTGACGCAGCGTTATTGTGACAATCCCTTGATCGTCAGGGGGCCAGGTGCCGGGCCGGCCGTGACGGCGGCTGGAATCTTTGCGGATCTGCTACGCCTGTGCAGTATGCTGAGCGCAACGCATGAATGAGCCATTACGGCTCGAAGAGTCGCGATGAAGTATCTGAGCACCGGCGGAGGCCATGAAACCGATCTCGTCGGGGCGATCATTCAAGGGCTTGCGCCCGATGGCCGCTTGTACGTGCCCGAAGCGCTGCCGCAGTTCGACCCGGTCGAGCTCAAAGCCGATTCGATCCCGGAAATAGCCACGACATTGCTCGAGCCGTTTTTCAGCGGCAGCGCGCTTGCGCCTTCGCTCGCAGAAATTTGCCGGGAAGCGCTGAATTTTCCGATCCCGTTGCGATCGCTCGATGCTCGCGACGGCCCGGTCGCCGTGCTCGAGCTTTTCCACGGCCCGACAGCTGCGTTCAAAGACGTGGGTGCCCGGTTTCTTGCGGCATCCATGGAGCGTGCGCTGCCGGGGCTGGATGCCCATGACGCTCGACCATTGACGATACTGGTCGCGACCTCCGGTGATACAGGCGGGGCGGTTGCCGCGGCGTTTCACCGACGGCCCGGTTTCAGAGTCGGCGTGCTGTTCCCGAAGGGCCAGGTGTCGCCACGCCAGCAGCATCAGTTGACCTGTTGGGGCGACAACATACGGTCATTCGAGGTCAACGGTTCATTCGATGACTGCCAGGCACTCGTCAAAGGGGCTTTTGGCGATCCCGCAATCAGTTCCACGCACCGCCTCGGTGCCGCGAACAGCATCAACGTTGGGCGCTTGTTGCCACAAGTCGTCTATCACGCGGCAGCCAGTCTCTGGCACTGGCGTGAGCACGGCGGAACAGCGAACTTCATAGTCCCGACGGGCAATCTAGGCAACGCTATGGCCTGCATTTGGGCACGCGCGATCGGCATGCCGATCGGCGAGATCATTCTCGCGACCAACGCCAACAGGACGATTCCGGATTTTCTGGCGACGGGAGACTGGCAGCCCCACGCAAGCATCCAGACGCTCGCCTCGGCGATGGACGTCGGCGATCCGAGCAACATGGAGCGTTTGCGGCATTTGTACCCGGCGCTCGTCGATCTCCGCGACCGTATCGAGGCCTATCCGGTGGACGACGAAGCCATTCGCGATCAGATCGCACGCGACTACGAACGTTACGGAGATATTTGGTGCCCGCACACGGCGACGGGCTTTCGCGTTTACGATGAGTTGCCGGCTGCGAGTAAGCGCGACGCCTGGATCGTCGCGGCAACGGCTCACCCCGCGAAGTTCGATAACATCGTCGAGGCTATCATCGGGGCGCCCGTCGACGTCCCGCCAGCCCTTGCAGCGCTACTCGAGCGACCGACACATGTCGAGCCCATCGAAGCCGATCTCGTGGCGCTTGGCGATTCGCTTGAGGCATGGAAATATAATTAATACAGGTTCTTATAGAAGTTTTATAAAGTGGAATCGACAATACTAATTGGGCTCGCGGCTGGCGCTGTTCTCGCACTAGTCATGCTCTGGGCAGTCTGGCTATGGCGCCGGCGTCGCGAGGGCAAGCTCAAGAGCGTGCTCAAGGCCATCGGAATCGCCTCACAAACCGACGTCTCGCTGCCTGACACCAATCAGGGTCAGATTCATCTCGAGCATCTGATTTTTACGGCGAAAGGTTTGCTTGTGCTCGACGTCAAGAACGTGTCGGGCGTCGTCTTTGGCAGTGACGCCATGGAGGAGTGGACGACGATCGACAATGCACGGCGCTTCACATTTCGCAATCCACAGCCGGCCCTGCTGGATAGGGTTGCTGCGTTGAAGCTGGTCGCCCGGGATATTCCGGTCGAGGGTTACGTCGTGTTTCCGGTTACAGCCGATTTCAGCAAAGGGCGTCCGATGCACGTGATCCAACCGGACGAGCTCGCCGAGCGTTACTCCAAGCCGGCGCGTGCCGATCTCGAGCGCATCATCGACGCCTTCTCACCACAGTGGGAACGGGTTGTCGCTGCGTGTGAGCCTTCGTTCAAGCTCGCGGCGTCAGCCTGAAGAGCCGCTCGCTGTTCACGCGCGTGGCCTCGGCCAGCTGTTCGAGCGGTTCGGGCCGAACGGCCGCAATGCGCGTGAGAATATGTGGCAGGTAGCAGGGCTCATTGCGTCGCGTGCGTGGCTTCTGCGGGAGATCCCGCGGCAATAGATAAGGCGCGTCGGTCTCGATCAGAATCCGGTCGAGCGGAATCATGGGCACAGCTTCACGTAACGCGTGGCCGCGGCGCTCGTCGCAGAGCCAGCCCGTGACGCCGATATAGAGATCGAGATCGACGTAGTCTGCGAGTTCTTCCTTGCCCCCTGTGAAGCAATGCGCAACCCCGCCGGCAAGCTTGGCGCGCCAAGGCGCGAGTAGCGCGACGAAGCGCTCGTGGGCATCGCGCTGG
>JAOTTJ010000140.1 GCA_029864465.1 Gammaproteobacteria bacterium
AACTCGACGGTCAATCGATCTCCAGACGGCCGGTATCGCTCGACGATCCGCGCCCCCGGGCCACCGCTGAACGGAAACCCATCGTCATTCAATAAATGCGGCGTCAGGCGTGTCGTCTCGACCGCCAGCTCATCGCCATGCCAAGCCCCGACCGAGTATCCAACAGGAGACGACGGCATCCAGTCTGGCGCTTCGTCACTGGCCATGTGTATTCGACGAATCACATTGAACGATTCATAGAGAATGAAAATCTGATGATCCTGCTCGACGATCTCGATCGGAGCTCTGCTCTCGGCGGTTCGAATGAGGCCGGGCGCAACGCATCGCATGCTGGGATCGTCAACCGAGCGATCGAACTCGGCGACCACCTGCTGCGCTGCATCGGTTGCCACAAGCCCTTCCCAGGGCCCGCGAACATCCATCACCCAGCCCCCCTGCAAAGCACCCTCTTGCGCGGCAGCGTGCGTCGCGAGCATCGCGATAACAACCGCAATTCCTCTTTGAATGAATGTTCTCAACGCGCCAGCCCTATACCCGCGTCAAGGTAATGGCACTTCCCGGCCATCCGGCAGCACGATCGAGCTCAGTCGCAGGTTCCTTGGGATACTGTCGTGTGGAAAACCTTTTACCGTGATTCGGTCACCCGCTTCGACGAGGTCGGCCGAAATGCGCGACCGCACTAACTCGTTGGAGCCGCTGAGCTCTCCTTCCCATTCGGCGACAGTGCCCTCACCGTCTTCCCAACTAAAAAGCAACCGAGCGTGCGGGTTCACGAACATGAACCGCACGACGACCGCGTCTTCCAGTATCAACTCGCGTTCTCGGTTGTACATGCTTCCGCCGTGATGAGCGAAGGCGAGTGTGTAACCGAGCGCAACTGCTACAAACGATGCGACAGCCGCTATTTTCAGCTTTCGGTTCATCGTATCCAGATCAATCGATCGCAAAGCAATAGAACAGCCCCGCGCCGTTCCAGCTCGCAAAGTCCTCCTGGCTGCACCCGGTCGTTGCGTGGGAAGAGTTCCACGACTGGTTACCGTGACCAATCCGATCGGAATGACCGACTTGCGCCGCGCCTTCGTCATTACTCGTCCAGTTGTTACAGGTACGGTCCTCAGGTCCGGTGAAGGCCCGGCCATCCGGCTGACTACCCGTCAGCATGTCGTGCAGATTCGGCATCGGGTCGCCGACCCCATTTATCTCATCGCCTTTCTCCGTCAGGGCAAACGCTTTGAACATGTTTGCGCCGCGTTGCGCCTCGACCAGCGTGTCACCATGAATCTCGGACGTCTTGATGGGTCGTCGCAAAGTGCCCCTCGCGTGGTACCACGGGCCATCGCCGATGCGATCACGCGCGTTGATGGCAGGTTTTCCAGGCCGGGCTTGCGTGCTCAGATAGGCACGCCACGTACGATGACCCGCACCGGCGTTCGTGGCTAATCGTTGGCAATGCGCGTCTGCGCCTGCCAAACCACCCAGGTTTCCGCCGTTTCCAATCGGCTCGCTCGTCACGAAGAACGACATGAGCTCAGACGGAACGAATCGTCGAACCGCGTGATGACCCATACCTTGAGCGAATACCGTGTAGGAGCCCAACAGATAAATAACGATCGTCAATACTATTTTGTTCATTGATTGTCTCCGTCCGCGGCAAAGCAGTAAAACTGACCGATACCATGCGTTCTCGGCAACGCCGCTTGGCTACAGCCGCGAGTACCGTGCGAAGAGTTCCAGGAGCCGTTACCACCGCCTTCGCGGTCGGGAAATCCAATCATCGCATTTGGCCGTCCAGGGCCCCCATACAGGCCAGGCTGATCGGTCTCTGGATCTTTATTGCTCGTCCAGTTATCGCACGTGTAATCGATATCCGGCGGGAAGGCTCGTCCATCAGGTTGCGAGCCGGTCAGCACTTCGTGACGATTGGAGTATGGCGTCGACTTCACGTATTCCCAATCGTTATCTCTCGGATCGAGATAATCGTACAGGCCAGGCACGATCGCTCCTTTCTCGGTAATCCCGGTCTGCTTGTGCAGATTGTTGCCCATTCGGGCAAGCTCAATCGTGTCGCCGTGCAGATGAGCGATGCTGCTCGCGATCATCACGCCGTCATAGTTGTGCCAAGGCCCTTCCCCAATTCGGTCGCGGGCATTGACGGCCGGTTTACCCGGCCGAGCCTGGGTGCTGAGGTAGGCTCGCCACGTAAAATCGCCCGCACCAACGGCCGTAGCAAGCCTTTGGCAGTGCGCATCCGCACCTTCCAGTCCGCCGAGGTTACCGCCGTCACCGATCGGCTCACTCGTTACGAAAAAGGTCATCGGATGGCCTCCCGGCATACCGTGCTGCGCTGCCGCCATAGAGGAAGCCGCAGCGGATACGACCAGAATGGATACGGATATTAGGAGTTTCGGCATGCTGCTCTCCCGTTCAAACAGTGAATTCGAACTACGCAATGATCGCTTCAGCCTCCCGCAGGAGACCCTTTTCGGTGGCGACGCGGCAACTAGCGCAAATCGGCGAGCTGCTGCAGCAACCTGCCCCGCGGGCTATCCGCAGGCACGAAACGCTGCACGCGCTCGCCGTTTTGAACCTCACCCGTATAGATATTGCCCTCGGAATCGACCGCGATCATATGTAGGCCGTAGAACAGCCCCCCGGCGTCGCTCATTCTGCCCATGTGACCCAACAGCTCGCCGTTGTCGCGATTCAGGAACCAGATCCGATTATTCGTCAGATCGGAGATGTACAGATACTGCTGCCCGGCGTCGGGTGAGAATGCGATCCCACCGGTCGAACCGCCGGCACCCGTGTCGGGCGCCAAGACGAACTCCTCGAGGAACTCACCCTGTTTGCTCGTCACGTGAATGCGATTGCCGCGTCGATCCGCCGCATAAACCAGACCATCGTTCGACACGTTGAGCGTGAGGTGCCCGACGAAGTCCTTGGCCATCGGACCGTTTGGCGTGTACGCATGATCGGCGTCGTCGAGACTGATCTCGGCTAGCGGCTTACCGTAGGCACCCCAGCCGCGCTTGAATGCAAACGTCTCCAGGTCGAACACCAATACGCGTCCGCCGAGATAATTGTCGGCGACGTACATCTCATTGTCGTCCTCTACGATCCGGATCTCCTCGAGCCCGCCTACGATCATCGGTGTCTCGGGCCGGTGTTGACGGCGAAATGCCGCGATCGCCGCCTCGCCCTCACGCGGCTCCTTTTCCGGCGTCTTCGCAATTTCTGCGACGACCTGGCCGGTCTCGGGATCGTACTTGCGCACGGTATCTTGGCCGAGATAGACGAAACCGTCGTCGTCGACGGCCATGCCGTGACCCTGAGGCGCATCGAACCAGCCGATGACGTTGCCGTGCTTGTCGATGTGAATCATCGACGGCGGTCGAACGCAGCACACCGCGATGTCCGTGCCCGGCTCGGCACGACGTTCAACAGCCACCGCGTCGTTGGGACGGTTGTAGACCCAAACGTCGTCATTGCTGTCTACGGCCAGGCCGGTCACGCCGCCGAGCTTCCAAAGATTGGGCAGCGCGTTCGGCCACGTGGGGTCGTAGTAGAAAGTCGGTGCAGCCTGCGCCCGGGCGACAGCACCCGGATCGAGCGTGAGGACTGTGGTGCTGCTCAGCAGGACGAGAATCGAAAGGAACAGGGTTCGCCTGGTCATAGTTGTTATCGCTCCGTTCTTCGACAGTTGCGCGAATTCGTAGTCTAGACAGGAGCCGAGCTCGCATCAATCTCGGGAGCTCCCGGCCTGCGGGAATCACGCAGGCGGAATGACCGGCAACAGCAAGTAGGGCTTTGCGGCAGCCGTGAAATGGAGCGTCGTCGTCCCGCCGAACACGTCGGCCGGCCGGTCCACGGGATCATCATGCAGGAACGGGCCGCAGCCGCGCAGCTCGTTCTTGAAGTTCGACAGCCTGAGGCCGGTCTCCTTCGCATACTCGTAATCCTTACCGCGCACGCTCAGGCCGATCCGGTAGCCCTTTGGAATCACGATCGACGTCGGCCAGATCTCGATATCGAGATCGACGGGCTCACCCGGTGTCAGCGGTTCGCGCTCGTCATGCGTGTGATAAGGCCGATACGGCAAGCTCAAGTTCTCATCGAGCCTGCGGTGTGATGCCCGAAGCCACCCTTGGCCAATCGGCGTATGCGGATCGATTGCGCCCTGAAACACCACCTCGTCGCCGTCCGGGCCGAACACACGCAGCACGGCGAAGATGTCGGCGTCGCTCGTCGTCGACGATACGCGCAACTTCAGTGCCGATGGTCCCGTTACCTCCATCTCCGCTTCGAGCGGCTCGGTCAGAAACGTGAGCCCGTCGCCGAGCGCCTCGAAACTAAGGTCGGCGTTCCCGGACACTTGCGTTTGCGAAAGCGCCATTCCGTCAGGCGTTAGATACAAGCGGGTCCACTGCGTACGCGCAATCGGCCATGCATCTTCATCCCGCTCGACGAACTTGTCGACGTGGCGGATCTGGAGTTTGACGCGCGGCTGCTTATCCCAGCCGTTGTCTTCGCCTTTCAGGAAATGGCCGAAAAAACGTTTTTGCAGTCGAACACCGTAGTCCGTGTAAAACTCCGTCCAGTGCTCGAGCCCGTGCGCCTCGAGCCATTTGCTGTTGGATGCCGCACGCATGAAACCCTCGAAGTTGCCGCGCGGATGCAGGCCCTGCCCGCCCCAGTTGGCGGCCGAGAGAAACGGCACGTCGATTTTCTCCCAATGCGCTGAGCGCTCTCGATGGTAATCGTCATCGAGTGCATGCGAACGTATCTCGGCGCCGAAGTCGCTGCGGTTGGCGGTTAGCTGATCCTCGTCGAGCGTGACGTCGCCGCAGGCCGGCACGCCCGTGACGGGATTCTTAGGCCCGCGCTTACCGAGTCCGTATTGCACGGTCTTGACCTGCATGTCGTACCAGTTGGCCCAGAATGTGCTCAGAATCCCGCCGTGATGCGTCATGTCGCGATACCAATCGGCCGAGCCTTCCCAGATACACATCGCCGCAAGGTACCGCGGCTGTTGGGACGCGACCTGCCACTGGTTGATGCCGTAATAGGAGATCCCGTTCAAGCCAACCTTGCCGTTACTCCAGGATCTCGTGCCCGCCCACTCGATGCACTCGACAAAATCGCGCGTCTCGCGCGGCGAAAAATGATCGACGTAGCCGGGTGAATTACCGCAACCACGCGAATCGACTCTGACGCAGGCGTAGCCGTCCGGCACCCATTTCTCCGGATCGACGACCTCCCAGTTCTGGTACTTGTTGCTCGAACCCGCCTCGACGTCCGGGTGCTGGCTGGTCATGATCTGCCATGCGCTCGGATAGCCTTCCTGAAACGATAGGCCCTTGGCATAGGGACCGTAGGACAGGATCACGGGGCATGGAGCATCATCGAGCGGACGAAAGACGTCGGCCCTGAGCACGACGCCGTCGTCCATCTCGATGGGCACATCCCAATCGATGCGCATACCGTCGCGAATCTCGGAGCGGTGCTCGGGCATTACGCGCTCTCGGGAACGGCGAGACCGAGCAACCGTGCAGCGTTACCACCGACGATCGCGTCCTTGTCGGCATCCGTGAGCTCGGCGGCGCCCTCGACGAAATCCACCGGCTCGTACATGCCCATGTCGTAGGGATAGTCCGTACCGAGCACGAGGTGGTCGCTGCCGTACTGCCGCGCGAGGTACTCGAGTTGATGCTCCGTGAAAACGATCGTGTCGAAATACAGACGCTTCAGATAGCTCGTCGGCGGCTCCTGGATACAGCGCCGGCAATCCGAACGCGCACCGTGAGCATGGTCGATGCGCCCTGAATAAGCTGCGAGATAGCCCCCACCGTGAGCGCAACAGATCTTCAGCTTCGGATAGGCATCGAGCACGCCGCCGAAGATCAGATGATGCACAGCGACTGTCGTGTCGAGCGGATTTCCGATCACGTTCGTGAAGTAATGATCGGTTAGCCGTCGGCCCTCGGAGAAACCGCTCGGATGCAGAAAGACGACGACATCCAGCTCCTCGGCTTTCGCCCAGAACTTGCGAAAACGATCCTCGGACAACTCCGCACCCGCGACATTCGTCGAAATCTCACAACCCCGCAGGCCCAGCTCCTTGACCGCACGCTCGAGCTCGGCGACAGCGAACTCCGGCGACTGCATCGGCAGGTTTGCAAGCCCGACGATGCGATCGCTGTTCTCCTCGGCAATTGTCGCGATATGGTCATTGATCGTTTGCGACGCTGCTCGTCCTAGCTCGGGGTCGAGCGAATAGTAGTACTGCAGTGGCGCCGGCGAGATCGCCTGCACGTCGACACCCATCGCATCCATATCGGCGATACGGCGCTCGACTGATGTGAGCTGCTCGTTGATGATATCCGCCTGCTTGGCGTTGACGTCGCGTGTTGCTTCATTAGCGAATCTGAACAGATCGTCCATTTCCAATTCGAAGGCGTCACCCACGAGCGCATGGGCCTCGGGCACGAATACATGGCAGTGTAGATCCACGGCAAAACGACGATGCGAGCCAGACGCGCGGCCCGCACGGCCACCCACGGCAATTGGCTGACCCGACCCGGGGCTACAGGAATAAAGCATGCAACTCTCCTTTCAAATCAAAACACGCCGAGATGTTCACTCAAATCAGCTCCGCTCGTGCGCAGCTTCTCGGCACTATCCGTTACGACGACTCGTCCTGTGTTGAGGATCACGATGTCATCGGCGAAATCGAAAACCAGCTTGGTGTTCTGCTCTACGAGCACGATCGACAAGCCCTGCTCCTTGAGCCGCCCGACCGTCGCCATGACCTCAGCGACAATCTGCGGCGCTAACCCTTCGGACGGCTCATCCATGAGCAGCACGCGCGGATTCGACATCAATGCACGACCAATCGCAAGCATTTGCTGCTCGCCGCCTGAGAGCGAGCCGGCCAATTGCTTCTTGCGCTCAGCGAGACGTGGAAACGCCGCGTAAACGGTCTCCTCGGTCCAGAGCTCGTGTGCGATTTCCGCCGGACGCCGGGCCGCGACGAGCAGGTTCTCGGTAACACTTAAGTTCTTGAATATCCTCCGGGTTTGCGGAACGAGCGCAACACCGCGCCGGGAAATATCCTCGGGCGCCAGACCGGAGATCCTCTCTGAGTAGAGCTGCACGCTGCCCTGCCGCGCTGGCAATAATCCAACCGCAACGTTCATGCAGGTCGATTTTCCGGCTCCGTTGCGGCCGAGTAATCCCAGCACCGCACCCTCGCGCAAGCGGAAAGAGACACCGCGCAGAACGAGGCTATCCCCGTAATAGGCGTCGACACCCTCGAAGATCAGTGCGTCACTCGCCAAGATAGATCTCCCGTGTGCGCGCGTCGGCGACGACGTCGCCCCGCTCGCCCTCGACGACGACCTCGCCGAAATGGATGACCGTGATCTGCTCGGCAAATTCGAGCGCCACATCCATATCGTGCTCGATCATGACGATCGTGACCTCGCGTGGAATCGACGCAAGTAGCGTTGCGATATCCGCCCGTTCGTGCGTCGACAGTCCGGCGAACGGCTCATCGAGCAACAACACGCGCGACTTCTGCGCGAGCGCCATG
>JAOTTJ010000141.1 GCA_029864465.1 Gammaproteobacteria bacterium
GGCTGCGATGAGCGGCAGGCCTTTGCGCCACGAGCGGCGCTTGACGCGGAGGAGGCGCTCGACTGCATCGAGGTCCGTCGGTAAGCAGCCGAGTCCGTACACGCCCTCGGTTGGATAGGCGACGATGCCGCCGGCGTGGAGTGTGCGCGCAGCTTCGGCAAGTCGCAGCATGGTTCGGCTGTCCGGCAAGTTGTCAGATGTTTCAACCGGCATGGCCGGACAGGCGCCTTATGCTAACTAGACGCCTGCTGCGCGTCGTCGCTGCTGTCTTTCGAGCCGCCCTTCTTCTTCGATGATCGCTTCTTGCTCGTCGTTTTTTTCTTGGCCTTTTTCTTCGTCTTTTTCTTCGTCTTTTTCTTGGCAGTTTTTTCGGCCGTTATCTTGGTCTTCTTTTTTCCGCCTTGCCGGCCGCGGCGCTCGGGGGCGGCAGCGATGAGCTCCTGGCATTCCTCGAGCGTCAACGCCGAGGGGTCTCGATCCTTGGGGATCTTCGCGTTCTTCTTACCGTTCGTGACGTAGGGCCCGTAGCGACCGTTGAGAACCTGGATCTCGGCTTCCGGAAAGTCCTGGATGATCCGATTGGCATCAGCAATTTTCTTCTCTTCGATGAGCTCGAGCGCTCTAGGTAGCTCGATCGTGTACGGATCGTCGCCGCTGATCGAGACGAATTTAGTGCCGTAACGTACGTAGGGTCCAAATCGGCCGATGCTCGCTGATACGGGTTCACCGTCCGGTGTCTCGCCGAGCTTGCGAGGCAGCTTGAATAGATCGAGCGCCTCGTCGAAGGTGATGTCATCCATTTTTTGTCCCGGACGTAAGCCCGCGAACAGAGGTTTGTCCTCATCGTCCTTCGTGCCGATCTGCACGAACGCGCCGTAACGGCCCATGCGCACGCTGATGGGTCGCCCGCTTTTCGGGTCGTCGCCGAGCACGCGGGCTTGCGAAGCCTCCTCCCGCGTAACGGATGTTTCCGTGTGCTCGACGAGTGCGTGAAAATCCTTCCAGAAACCCTCGAGCAGAGGAATCCATTCACTTTCGCCGCGAGAGACAGCGTCGAGGGCGTCCTCGAGCTGTGCTGTGAACTCGTAATCGACGTATCGGGCGAAGTGTGCGGTCAAGAAACGGTTGACGACTTTGCCGACGTCGGTCGGAATAAAGCGGCGGCTTTCCATCTCCACGTATTCGCGGTTGCGTAACGTGGAGATGATCGAGGCGTACGTCGACGGCCGGCCGATGCCGTATTCCTCCAACGCTTTGACGAGCGTTGCCTCGGAATACCGCGGTGGCGGTTCGGTGAAATGCTGCTCGCTCTGCAGCTCGACGAGCGCAAGCTCATCACCTTTCTCCAGCGGCGGCAGAATCTTGTCGCGCTCGTCCTGGACCGTGTCGTCGAGGCCTTCCTGGTAAACGGTCATGAACCCGGGCTTCACAAGCACGGAACCGGTTGCGCGAAAGGCGATCTTCGCGTCGGGCGACTTTCCCGCTGCCAGATCGATACGCACGGTGTCGAATACCGCTGGCGTCATCTGCGAGGCGACGGTCCGGCGCCAAATCAGTTCGTAGAGCTTGATCTGATCGGCGCTCAAGCTTCGCTTCAGCTCGTCGGGAGAGCGCATCGCCGACGTCGGTCGGATGGCTTCATGGGCTTCCTGAGCATTCTTCGCTTTGGTCGTGTACTGCGGCGCAGTTTCGGGCAGATTTTCTTCCCCATAGCGTGTCACGATGACCTCGCGCAGCTCGTCCAGCGCCTCGCCGGCCACTGTGACTGAGTCTGTGCGCATGTAGGTTATCAAGCCGACCGCGCCATCACCGATTTCGATGCCCTCGTAGAGGCGCTGGGCAACCATCATGGTTTTCTGGGCGCTGAAGCCGAGTTTGCGAGATGCTTCCTGCTGCAGCGTCGAGGTCGTGAACGGCGCCGATGGGTTGCGGCGGCGCTGTTTCTTCTCGACGCTCGCAACGTTAAGGACCCCGTCTGCGGTCGTGCGGATAGCCGCTTCGGCGTCGCGTACGACGTTCTCATTCGTGAAGCTGAACTGCTCGACTTTCTCTCCGGCGAACGTGAACAGCCGCGTCGTGATTTCGTCCTCGCCGTGCTTGGCCAGCGCGCCGATCGTCCAGTACTCCCTCGGCTCGAACGCGGAGATCTCGTCTTCGCGTTCGCAGATGAGGCGCAGGGCGGGGCTTTGTACGCGCCCGGCCGAGAGACCGCGCCGGACCTTCTTCCACAGCAGCGGTGACAGATTGAAGCCGACGAGATAGTCGAGAGCGCGGCGGGCCTGTTGCGCGTTGACCAAATGCTCGGACAGCGCTCGTGGAGATTCGATCGCCTCTTGGATTGCTCGCTTGGTGATCTCGTGGAATACGACGCGGCTAACGCTGCGGTTGTCCAGAAGGCCACGTTCCTTGAGCACCTCGTAGATATGCCAGGAGATGGCCTCGCCTTCGCGATCCGGGTCGGTCGCCAGATAGAGATGCTCGGCTTTCTTGAGCTCCTTGGCGATTCGCTCGAGATGCTTCTCGTTCTTCTCGATGAGCTGGTACTTCATCGCGAAGTCGTGATCGGGATCCACGGCGCCTTCCTTCGGCACGAGATCGCGCACGTGGCCGTAGGATGCGAGTACCTGAAAGTCCTTGCCGAGATATTTCTCGATCGTGCGGGCCTTGGCAGGCGATTCGACGATGACGAGGTTAATGCTCATAGCTGGCGTACGGCCCGGCGGTGCGTCAGTGGTCGACCAAAACGAGGGTTGTTACAGCTTCGATCCATGATTCTGTATATCGACAGTGAGCGCTAAGGTCACCGAACGAAATCTGCGGAGTCGAGCGGAATCGGAGGCGTCAGTTTACCCAACCAGGATCGTCTGCGAAGACGAGATCCTCCATGCGGGCGTAGGCTTGTTCCTGACCGGGTTGGCTGAACAGTACCATCATGACGACCCATTTAATCTGCTCGATGTCGATGTCGCTGCCGTCGAGTGCCATGAGCCTGTCGATGACGAGCTCGCGTTGCGTCGGGCTCAAAATACCGATTTGCTCCAGATGTAGCATGTAACCACGACATTGGGGATCTAGGCGCTCTTGCTCGAGACGATCGTAAATTCGTACGGTCGCGCTTCCTGGTGCCGGCGCATCAGCGGAAACGTCGTTGACGTTGAGGCCGTCGAGCCAGTCGAGCGCTCGGTCGATCTCCCGCTCTCTGAAGCCTGCTCGCTCGAGCTCTTCTTTGAGCTCGTTGCGGTTCGGCTCGGGTTCGTCCTCGCTGTCGACGAAGCACTCAAAGAGATACATGAGCACGTCGAGAACAGTTTCTTTCATGAATTCCTCATTGCCAGGCGAGCGTATCGGCCGCCCGGCAGTGCCTCGACTAGCCCCTCAAATTCTAGGATCAGGAGCATGGAGGAAAGCTCTGCTGGCGTCAATCCGCTGCGCTCGGCCAGAGAACTCAGGCTAACCGGGTCGAAACCCATGGCCTCCAGCAGGTCCGTGTACGCAGCTTCTTTTGTAAAAACGAACGACTCGGTTTCACGGGTATCGCCCGGAGCGGGCGCATCGATCTGGGTGTTGAGCAATGGGGCGAGCTCGACGAGGATGTCGGCGACATCGTCGACGAGCTTTGCACCTTGCCGTATGAGCTCGTGACAACCCTTGGCCAGCGGGTTGTGAATCGAACCCGGGATTGCGAACACTTCCCGGCCGTAATCAGCGGCCAGGCGCGCCGTTATCAGCGACCCGCTGCGGCGCGCCGCCTCGACGACGAGTGTGCCGAGGCTCGAACCGGCGATGATCCTATTGCGCTGCGGAAAATTGGCTGGTCGCGGCGGCGTGCCCGGCGGAAACTCCGAGACAAGCGCGCCTTCAGCGGCGATGCGCTGCGCTAGGGCCGCGTTGCTCTGCGGGTAGAGCGTATCGAGACCACAACCCAGCACGGCGACGGTGCTCGCACCACCGTCGAGCGCACCCTCGTGGCTGGCGCCGTCGATACCGGTTGCGAGCCCGCTCGTGATCGTCAACCCACGCTCGGAGAGATAGCGGGCGAACTGCTTGGCCGTATCGCGGCCGTTGTGTGTCGGATTGCGGCTGCCGACGATTGCGAGCTGTGGTCCGTCGAGAAGTGCCAGATCGCGTCCGTGCACCCACAGTGCCAACGGTGCGTCCGACAACGTCTTCAGGAGCCGGGGATAGCGCGGGTCGCTGAGACCGACGAGGTGTCGATCGGGCCCGTCGAGCCACCTGCGCCAGCGCTCGAGCTCGGGGGCATCGGCATCGTGGAGTCGGGCCGCCTCACCAGGCGTTACGCCGGCAGCTGCGAGCTCGGATCCAGACAAACCGACGAGCACTTCGGCGCTGGCCTTCGTACGCAGCAGCTTGCGCCAGTGAGCGCCGCCTGACGAGGCGGCGTGCACGAGGCGAAGCCATGGCTCAGAGGCCATGGCTGGGAGATTGCGGTGGGTTCAGCCGGGTGCGCTGCCGGCCGGATCGAGAATCGCGATCAGGGGTTACGGACGATGTCCATAACGCGAATCTCGTTGGTGGCCTCCATGACCAGGGCATAACTCATCCGGTCGAAGATGCGAAAGACCATCATCGTACCGGCAGGCACGTCCGGCAAGCGGACTTTATCCGCGAAGAGCCCTGTTCGACCGATCCTGTCGGTAACGATCTCGCCCGCCTGGAGGGCCTGGAGTACGTGCCCCGGCTCGAGTCCATCCCGCGCACCGCGGTTAATGACGACGACTTGATATTGGCCGATGAGCGAAACGCCATCGACGACTGAAATGATCGTGCCGTCGACTTCGCTCTCGGGCGCCCGCGGGAAATAGTTTGCGGGCGTCTGGCTCTCGTCTGCGAGCAGATAATCGCCGGCGAGCGTTTCGCGCGCGCTTTCGGTCAGCAGCACCGTCGAGGGGTCGCCGGACTGGCTAATGCGGCCCTGGCCGACGTATAGACCCTCGTAGCCGATGACCTCACCGTCATCGGGGTCGATGAGCTCGTCGCCGAGATGGACGAGTGAGAATACGGTCCCGGCCGGGGCGCTCGTGCCGCGCACGTAGACGTCCTGTCCCGCGCTGCCGACCAGACCCTCGGCTTGGGCAAACACGTAAGGAAGCGTTTCGAGTTGACTGTTCTCGATGATGGCCGGGCGCGATAGAAAGCTGCGCAGCGTCTCGAACGGTATCGTCGGGATCGCCTGTTCGAGAGGCTCGGAACGCACGCGTGGCGACAGCCGGATGACATCGCCGGCGGTGCCGGAGGCCGCGCCGCGTTCGAGCTGAATGACGGGCTGGCCATTCAGATATGCGAGCGAAAGCACGTCGCCGGGATAAATCAGATGTGGGTTCTCGACCTGGGGATTGATCTGCCAGATCTCCGGCCAGTACCAGGGGTCCTGCAGAAACATGCTCGCGATGTCCCAGAGCGTATCGCCGGGAACCACGACATGGCGGTCCGGATGCCGCGGATTGACGAGCACGGGTGACGGCGTGATCTGGCCGACGGCCCTATTAGCCGGGGTACCGCGTGAGAACTGCTGGGACGCCGCCAGCCCATAGTCGGTGATAGGCTGTTGGCCAGCTGCCGAGGATTGCTCCAGCCGGCTTTGACTCGTACTGCAGGCAGTGGCCAATCCCAGGACCGTGGCTGCGAGAGCGGCCATGACGACGGGGCGGAGGGCTGGCAGGTACGCGTTGAACATGTCTGGAGGCTCCCTGGTGGAGATCGATATTTCTCGAGAATGACGTTCAGAGGCCGGCTGGTATAATCCTAGCGCCCTGTCGAGGCCTAGAGAATCCGCTATCCGACGTCTGAGGCATCATGACTATTCCAGTAAACTCAAATAGTTAAGTTAACTTCGACGCGTTATACACGATATTCCCGGCTGACCACAATGGCGCAACTCCCAATTCTTGAGTACCCGGATCCACGGCTGCGAATTCGCGCGGAACCGGTCACAGAATTCGACGCCGGGCTGCGCCAGCTCGCCGTGGACCTGTTGGAGACGATGTACGCCGCGCCCGGGATCGGGTTGGCTGCGACTCAGGTCGACGTACACAAGCGAATCCTTGTCGTCGATGTCTCCGAAGAGCGCAATGAGCCTTTGTGCCTCATCAACCCGGAAATCGTCAGCGCCGAGGGGCAGGTGAGCTATGAGGAAGGCTGCCTGTCGGTCCCGGACGTCTTTGAGTCCGTCGACCGCGCAGAACGAATCACGGTGTCCGCGCTCGACGAGAACGGCGAGCGCATCGAGATCGAAGCGGAGGGACTGCTCGCGATTTGCATCCAACATGAGATAGACCATCTCGACGGCAAGCTTTTCGTGGATTACCTCTCGGCGCTGAAGCGCGAGCGCCTGAAGAAGAAGACGCGCAAGAAGGCCAAACGAGAGGCTAGTGATCGCGAGGCGGGCGCAGTCGGCTCGCCGGCGCCTGTGATCTGAGCCGAGACATTGGTGGGCCGGCAGGCAGCGATTGCATTTGCGGGCACGCCGCAGTTTGCCGTTCCGGCGTTACGGGCACTTGTCGACGCCGGGTTCCTCGTGCCGTTGGTGTTAACGCAGCCGGACCGTCCAGCAGGGCGCGGTCGGCAGGTCGCAGCGAGCCCCGTCAAGGCGCTCGCACTCGAGCACGGTCTGGACGTGCGCCAACCCGAGCGCCTCCCATCGGCGCCGCCGGCCGACTCCAGCTGGGGTCCGCGACCCGACGTTCTCGTCGTCGCCGCGTACGGCTTGCTTTTGCCACAATGGCTTCTCGACTGGCCGCGAGTAGCGGCCGTGAATATTCATGCATCGCTGCTGCCGCGTTGGCGCGGCGCCTCGCCGATCCACTACGCGATACTCGCCGGTGATGCCGAGACGGGCATCAGCATCATGCGCATGGTCGCGGAGCTCGACGCAGGACCGGTCTACGCGCAGGAGCGGCTTCCGATCGCATCAACGGACACGACCGGCAGGCTGCACGACCAGCTTGGCGCACTCGGCGCGCAGCTATTGTTGTCCACATTGCCGGGTATCTTCGATGGCACGCTCGAGGCTGTGCCACAGGACGAGGCAGAGGCGACCTACGCGCCGAAGATCGGCAAGGCCCAGGCGAGGTTGGATTGGCGCCGCGAGGCCGCAGTGCTCGCACGCCAGGTGCGCGCATTCAATCCTTGGCCAGTTGCCGAGGCGAGTCTCGATGATGGGCGAACGCTGCGTATCTGGGGTGCGGATGCCCTCGACGCGTCCTCGACGGCAGCGCCGGGCACGGTGCTGTCGACGGGTCCGGACGGCATCGATGTCGTCACGGGCAAGGGGTTGCTGCGTATCCAGACGCTCCAGCCTCCGGGGTCCCGGCCGATGGATGCGGGCGCCTATCTGAACGCGCACAGTCTCTCGGGCCATCGATTTGTCGTCTGAGCCGGCTGCGGCCAGCTCGCGCGGCGGGCGGGTTCGTGCGCTCGCTGCTCGCGTCAACGCGGCCGTCGTCAGTGGAGGCGAGTCACTCGACCGAGCGCTCGCAGCGACGCCGATGGATGATCCTCGAGACGCTGCGCTGTTGCGCGCGATGTCTTACGGGGCGCTGCGCTGGCACGATCGC
>JAOTTJ010000142.1 GCA_029864465.1 Gammaproteobacteria bacterium
GATGGGACATCGCGGCATCCGGCGGTGGCCTGACGTGACCGCGCGCGGCTTCACGCTGCTCGAGCTCGTGATCGTTATCGTGATCATCGCCGTGCTCGCAGGATTTTTGCTCGACCGCGTGCTGCCGCTCGTCGGCCAGGCCGAGCGGGTCGCGTTTCAGCAGGTTCGCGCACAGGTTCAGAGCGCGCTGCTGCTCGAAGCCGCCGAGCGAATTGCCCGCGGCGAGTCGAGCAGTCTCGGCGAGCTCGCCGGCGCCAATCCGATGTCCCTGCTACTTCATCCACCCGGCAACTACGTCGGCGAGCGGTCGCGCCTACCGATCAGCGATCTGCCTCGTGCAACCTGGCACTTCGATAGCCGCGAAGGCCGGCTCGTTTATCGGCCCGGGCGTCAAGCGAACATCGAGGCGCTCGATGGGCCAGACGACCGCATCGAGCTCGCCGTAAGTTTCGCCTATCGCGACCGCGACGGCGACGGACGTTACCAGCCGTCCGTCGATCATTTCGACGGGCTGCGGCTCGCTCCCGTGCACCCGTTTCGCTGGCTCGACTGACGCTCCGCAGCCGTGACAAAACCGACCAACCGACTATCGCCCGGCCCTGAGACGGGGATCACAAAACAGCCTCGGAATACGGGTATTTCGTCACGGCGAGCAACGCATTCTGTCAATAAAATTCATTAAATCGCAGGGTTTGCGCGCATGCAGGCGCCCCCCTGACGACGAAATATTTTGGAGAATCCCGGAGGACGTTCTCATGCGAACTACGACTAAACAGGCTGGCTTCACGCTCATCGAACTCGTTGTCGTGATCACCATCCTCGGTATCTTGGCTGCATTCGCCATTCCGCGGTTCGCCTCCCTCGAGGTCGAGGCCCGCTCGGCTGCTACGCAGGCCCTGGGCGGCAGCATTCGCTCGGGCGCGGCACTGGCCCACGCACTTTGGCTCGCGCAAGGTCAACCGGCGACGGTCACGATGGAAGGCGCGACCATCACGATGGTCTTCGGCTATCCGAACCTCGCGACGATCGACGACACGTTGTCTGACTCGACGGGATTCACGTACGCCGCCGGCACGGGCATCTTCACGAAGGATGGCGCGACGGGCACTTGCCAGGTCGACTACGACCAGCCTGCGGCCGCCGGTTCGGCGCCGGGCATCACGGTCGACGTGTCATCGTGCTAGGGCAGCCGGTATAGGGTACGGGCGCCTCCAATGCCCAGTCGAGCAAAGGCGCCCGCGGGCGCCTTTGCTGCTTCAACAACCATGCATTTACAGCGCACTCGGGAAATCTCTGGAGCTACGGCGGGATTTACGCTCGTCGAGCTCGTCGTCGTGATCATGATCATCGGCATCCTGGGCGCCATCGCGATGCCGCGATTCTTCGGGTCACGCGTCTTTGCCGAGCGCGGTTACTACGAGGAGCTCGTCGCGGCGATCAAGTTCGCGCAGAAAACCGCCGTCGCCAGCGGCTGCCCCGTCCGCGTCGTACTTTTGTCGGGCAGCTATCAGGCCGATCAGCAGGCGCCGTCGGGCGGACGCTGCGACCCGTCGGACGCGAGCTGGGCGACGCCCGTCATGCTCTTGGACGGTCAACCGCTAGCGGGAACGGCCCCGAGCGGCGTGGCCGCTGCGCCGGGGCTGACGTGGGTTTTCGATGCGCTGGGCCGAACGAATCTCGGTGCCGATCAGGTGATTTCTGTCGGCCCATACACGATGACGCTGCAGGCTGCGAGCGGCTACGTGGATACGCCATGAGCCTGCGCAACGAGCATAAGCAACGAGGTGCGACCCTCGTCGAGGTCGTGATCTCCATCGTCGTCATCGCCGTCGCTGTCAGCGCCGTGCTGGGCGTCCTGTCGACAACCGTGGGCCGCAGTGCCGACGCGCTCATTGTCACGCAAGGCGTCTCTATCGCGAACGCCTACCTCGAGGAAATTTCTCTGAAGCCTTTCACGGATCCCGACGGCTCCGATGGCGAAGCACTACGCATCGATTTCGACGACATCGACGATTACAACGGACTCGTCGACGCCGGAGCGGCCGACCAGTTTGGGAACCCGATTGCCGGTCTTGGTGGCTATACGGTCTCTGTAGCCGTGGCGCCGAGCGCCGCCCTACCCGGTGTCCCCGCAGGCGATGCGATGCTCATCGACGTTCGCGTGCAATTCGCGCCCTACGTCGACTACACGCTCAGCAGCTATCGGACGAGGCTCTGACCCGTGGCGGCGAATAGACAATACCCGCGCTGGAGCGCCCAACGCCCATCATCGGGCAACCCGCACAGCGGCTTCACGCTCATCGAGCTCATCGTGACGTTGACGATCAGCGTCGTCGTCGTTTCGTTTACCGCGGTCTTCATTAGCACACCGGTGCAAGGCTTCACGGATCAGGCGCGCCGCTCCCGCCTCGTCGACGCAGCCGACTCGGCCCTGCAGCGAATGAGCCGCGACGTGCGTCGCGCGCTGCCGAACAGCGTGCGTACCACCGCGAGCGCCGGCACCGTAGCACTCGAGATGCTGAGCTCCGTCGACGGCGCGCGCTATCGCGAGCAACCCCCCGGCAGCCCGGCGCAGCGACTCGATTTCACGGCAGCCGACGGTGCCTTCAACGTCATCGGACCCTTCACGCAGATCGCCAAGCCATTCAGCTCGACGACGCATTACCTGGCCATATACAACGTCGGGGTACCCGGCGCTGATGCGTATGAGCTCGCCAACGTCATTACGCCGCCGGGAACTCAGATCGACATCGCGAGCGACGTCTTCGCAGGTGAAGACCGCGTCACGTTGTCGGGACCGTTTCAATTTGCGTTCGGTTCACCGACGAAGCGCATCTACCTGCTCGACGGCCCGATCAGCTATATCTGCGATCCACTCGCCGGCGTGCTGACGCGCTACACGGGCTACGCGATCGCACAGAATCACGCCGCTCGCGACAGCGCGGCGGAACTGCTTGCGGCAGGCGCCGCGGCCAGCGTCATGGCCGATCGCGTCACGGGCTGCGCGTTCAGCTACGCACCAGGAACGGCCGAGCGTGCCGGCATGCTGACCCTGGAACTCGGCATCGGCGAGCAGGGAGAAACCATTTCCTTGTTGGCTCAGGTCCACGTGGACAACGTGCCATGACGGGGCGACTGCCAGATCGGCGCACACAGCGTGGCGTATCGCTGGTTGCTGCCATATTCCTGCTCGTGGTGCTTGCCGGCCTCGGCGTGTTCGCAGTTCGTCTCAGCGTGCTGCAGGCTCAGACCACGACCTCCGCACTTCGCGCCGCGCAGGCGTTTCACGCAGCCAGAGGCGGCATCGCCTGGGCTGCGCATCAGGCACTGAACGGCGGAGTCTGCGGCCCGGCGTTACTGAACCTCACCGAGGGCGGCACGAGCGGCTTCGACGTAACGATCCAGTGCACCCAGAGCTCGCATATCGAGGCCGGCTCGACGCTCAACGTTTTCGTCATCGACGCGCTCGCCGAGGGCGGCGTCTACGGCGGGCCGGACTACGTCTCGCGACGGCTCCAGGCGAAGATCACGGACGCGAGTTAGGAGAAGCGCATGCGTAGCTTCACGGAATCCCGCGCACTGATCGCCACGCCGATCGCGGACCGCAGCAAGTCCGCATTCGTATGCGCGCTCGGCGTCGTGCTCACACTCTGGGCGGCGCCGGGATACGGCCAGCTCAGAGGTACGATCGCCGATGCCTGGCTCGAGGAAGGCGCGCCGACCCAGAATCACGGCGGCGACGACGAGCTTTCCGTCCAGGGCACCGCCGCCGACAGCTACCGGGCGCTGTTCCAATACGACCTGTCCGGGATCGCGCCGAATGCCAACGTTACACAAGCTGAAGCCTGGTTCCGCGTGACCGGCGACGACCCGAGCGGTATGCCGGTCAATATCTATGCCGTAACTGACAGCTGGGGCGAAGGTGCCGCAAATTGGACCAACACGGCTGCCGACTTCGATCCCGCTACGCTGTACGGCGCGTTCGTCCCGGACCGCGAAGGCTGGGTGCGGGTCGACCTGATCCCGCTCGTACAGGCCTGGATCTGCGGTGAGCTGCCCGACTACGGGCTCATGCTCGTGCCGACCGCCGCGAATCCGGAATCGCGTTACACGAGCCGCGAGTGGCGCAACCAGGGCCAGCGCCCGCGCCTGCGCCTGCAGACATCGGGTGTCAATCCCTGCGCCGACACGGCCGATCACTTCGTGATCACGCACGACACGTTCGGCATCTACTGCCTGGCCGAGACGATCACCGTGCGCGTGGAGGATGACCTCAATAATCCGATGACGAGCTATGCCGAAACGGTCACGCTGGACACGCAGTCGGGCCGCGGCACCTGGACGCTCGTGGCCGGCAGCGGCGGGTTCAACGACGCCACGGCGGACGACGGGCTAGCGACCTATCAATGGGCGAGCGGCGAGAGCGAGGCGACGTTTTCTCTGAGCTACACTCAGGGCGTTGTGCCGATCGACGTCGACATCTACCAGAGCGACGACCCGGCGCTGCGCGACGATGACACCGAGGGCATGCTGACGTTCTCGGCGAACGGCTTCACTGTGACGGCCGCGCCGTTGAGCAATCCGCCGCCCGCGATCATCGTTCCGTTCGATACGGCGCAGACCGCGGCCGTGCCGTTCGACGTTTATATCGCGGCCTACGGGCAGACCGCGAACGATCCCGTCTGCGGCATCATCGAAAGCTATACCGGAGATCAGAATCTCAAGTTCTGGTCGACCTACATCGACCCGGTAGCGGGCTCGCTCAGCGTCGAAGTCGACGGCAGCGCGATCTCAGGCACCGAAGCCGGCGCAGCGAATCAGATCGTGGCATTTTCGAACGGCCAGGCCCTGGTCTCTGCGAAATACAAGGATGCCGGCAGCATGCAGATCCTCGTCAAGGACGACACGACGGTCAATGCCGAGCTCCCTGCCGGTATTCGCGGGGCGACGTCTGCCTTCGTATCGCGGCCGGCCGACTTCGTGCTGTCGAACATTCGCAACGGCGCCGGCACAATCATTAACCCGCAGGCCGTTGACGCAGTCGGGCCGATATTCATCGCGGCGGGGACGGATTTTCAGACCACGGTCACAGCGCTCGACGCCGAGGGCGATCCAACACCGAATTACGGGCAGGAGATCGTTCCGGAGTCGGTCCGCTTGGACGTCGAGCTCGTCGCACCGTTGGGTGGGGCCAGCCCGGGTATCGGCGCCGTCACCGGATTCGGCGCATTCGCTGCCGGCACAGCAACAGGCTTCGACTTCAATTGGTCGGAGGTCGGCATCATGCAACTCAGACCTGGTATCGGCGACGCAGACTACCTCGGTGCCGGCGACGTCAGCGGCAGCCTTTCGGAGAACATCGGCCGTTTCGTGCCGAACCAGTTCGCGCTCGCGCTCAATACACCCGTGCTCGAGACTCAATGTAACCTCGGCAGCTTCACCTACACGGGCGAGAGCTTCAATTACCTGATTGCCCCGCAGATTACTGCAACCGCTCAGGCTGCGGGCGGCACAACGACACTGAATTACACGGGTAACTTTTTCAAGATGACGACGGCTTCCCTGGCGAACCGTATCTACGCGAGCTCCACGGGCGTGCTCGACACGAGCGGAATACCGGCTGCCGCGGTTGATCCTGTGGTAACCGAGACAGGCCCCGGCATCGCAACACTGGACTTCAGCGGCGGCGCGGGTCTGAGCTATTCGCGCAGCGTCATGGAAGCACCGTTCGATGCCGACATCAGCCTATCGATAGACGTGCTCGATGCAGACGGCATTACCGCTCTCGGTAACCCGGCTATCTTCGGCGGCGCGGGCGGTATCGCCTTCAGCGCCGGGCCCGAGATTCGCTACGGGCGCATACGTTTCATCAACGGAGTCGGCTCCGAGCTCGTCGATCTGCCCGTACCGCTCCTGGCCGAGCACTACGCGGGCGCGGGCATCGGCTTCGTCACGAACACGGCCGACAGCTGCACGACGAACGTGAGCCTGGTGCTGACGAACTTCACAGAAAACCTCGGCAGCGGCGATACCTGCGTGCTCGACACGGGCGCGCCCGGTAGCAGCGGCGCCGGGTGTGCTGCCCCCGCACCGATCGCCCAGCAGTTTCGGGCGCCGCCCCAAACTGGGGATTTCAACCTGACGCTGGCCGCGCCCGGGCTCGGAAAGACAGGCGGCGTACGCATCGATGCAACCGTACCGAGCTGGCTGCGCTTCGACTGGGATGCGGCGACGCCGGGCGACGAGAACCCGTCGGGCCAGGCCACATTCGGCCTGTACAAGGGTGACGCCGGACAGATCTACCTACGCGAGGTTTACTGACCTGCCGGACTCAGGTACCGGCCGTGCCCTCGGCAGTCTCCGCGATGAGATGGTCGACCACGGCGCATAGCGCCTCCTCTTCGGTGGCCCCACCGCCAACAGCTTCGGCATGGACCCTGAGCTGATGATGCGCGCTCGTGCCGTGCGCGAGGATGTGTCGAACGTGCTCGACCTCTTTGAGACATCCGAGTGCATCAGCGTCCTCGTGGATCAGCTCCAACAGCTCTTCCATGAGTTGCGCAAAAGGAATGACCCGACCCCGCCCCAGATCGATGAGCCCTTGATCCGTGCTGTAGCGCATGGCGCGCCAACGATTCTCGTTGAGCAGGAAATTGGAATACATTCGCCAGCGCTGGTTGCCGCTGCGCAAACGCCAGAGCATCCGCAACGTGCACACAACGAGCGCCGCCATGCACAGAGCGTCGTTGACGTTTGTGCAGACGTCCATGATCCGAGTCTCGAGCGTCGGGTAGCGGCCGCTCGGCCGAACGTCCCACCAGATCATCGTCGAATCCGGGATGATGCCTGCCTCGACCATGATACGCACGTGCCGCTGATAGTCGGCGAAGCTGTCGAAACGCTCCGGCAGGCCGGTTCGAGGTATGACATCGAACACCGTAAGTCGATAGGACTTGAGCCCTGTGTCCTGGCCTTCCCAGAACGGCGACGAGCACGAGAGCGCGAGCAAGTGGGGCAGGAAATAGCTGTATTGGTTCATGAGATCGATGCGCAGCTCATCGTCCTCGATACCGACATGCACGTGCATGCCGCAAATCACCATCCGTCGCGCCGCGACCTGCATCTCCTGTGACAGCGCCGCGTAGCGCGCCTTCTCCGTATGCTTTTGCTGTGCCCAACGCGCGAACGGATGCGTCGATGCCGCGATGAGTCCGAGCCCATGCTCGGCAGCGACTTCGATGATGGTTCGCCGCAAGTCGGTCAGTGCCTCACGCGCCTCGGTGAGGTCCTTGCAGATGCGCGTGCCGATCTCGATCTGCGAGCGCAAGAGTTCCGGAGAGACTTGCTGACCATGGCATCGTTCGATACTGCGCTCGAGCAACGTCGGCGGCGACTTCTGAATGAGATCGCGAGTTTTCGGATCGACGAGAAGATACTCCTCCTCGATGCCCATCGTGAACGTCGGCTCGCGCACGTCCGTGACACTCAGGCACAGAGGCTGCGGTAGAGCGCTGCGCTACCCAAGATGGATTCGAGCGCCTCGGCCAGCACGCTGGCCCAGCGCTGCT
>JAOTTJ010000143.1 GCA_029864465.1 Gammaproteobacteria bacterium
CGCAGCCGATATCGAACTCGACGGCAGCAACCCAACGGTGCTCTACGGCTACGGCGGCTTTGATATCTCGTTGACCCCGGCATTTTCTGAGATGTGGTTACCCTGGGTCAGCCGTGGTGGCGTTTATGCCGTGGCCAACCTGCGCGGTGGTGGCGAATACGGTGCCGACTGGCATCGCGCCGGCATGCTCGAGAATAAGCAGAACGTGTTCGACGATTTCTATGCGGCCGCCGACTGGCTCATCGACAATGGCTACACGCGCAGCGAGCGGCTCGGAATTCGTGGCGGCTCCAACGGCGGCCTGTTAACCGGTGTGGCGATCACCCAGCGTCCAGCGCTTGCGGCAGCGGCGATCGTTGCCGTGCCGCTACTGGACATGATTCGCTACCAGCATTTCCTCATGGCACGGTATTGGGTCCCCGAGTACGGCAGTGCAGAAAATCCGGAGCAATTCGACTTCATCCAAGCCTACTCCCCGTATCAACACGTCGAGGCCGGCACGGCGTATCCAGCGGTCCTGCTGACGGCAGGTGAGAACGATACGCGAGTGCATCCGCTGCACGCGCGCAAGATGGCAGCGGCTCTCCAAGCTGCCTCGAGCAGCGATTCCGAGGAGAATCCGATCCTGCTGTGGGTCGATCGCAGTGCGGGCCACGGACAGGGCAAGCCGCTCGAGCTGCGCGTGCGCGACGCCGCCGATCAGGTCGCGTTTATGGCCTGGCAGCTCGGGCTCGCTGTGGATTGAGGTCCGGTTCAGGGCCGACAAGCCCCTAAGTTACCGCACCTCGGACACCGGGGAGTCGTCTATAATAGGCCGCTGCGAGGGCAGCTGGCGAAAGTGGCGGAATTGGTAGACGCGCTGGATTTAGGATCCAGTGGGGCAACCCGTGGGAGTTCGAGTCTCCCCTTTCGCACCAAGCCATTGTCGAAAACTGAGGATTGATCGCGCCGATGTCGCGATAGGGAGATTGAGAACCGGTGAATTCAGCTAGCTCAGATGCGCTAGACGTCTCTGTCGAGGCCAAGGCCGGGCTCGAGCGGGCCGTGACCGTGCGTGTGCCGAGCGAGGAGATCGAGCAACAGATCACCCTGCGGTTGGCTAAGGTCGGCAGGACGGCGCGACTCAAGGGGTTTCGGCCCGGTAAAGTGCCGCAAAAGGTGCTGCGCCAGCATTACGGCGGTCAGCTGCGTCAGGAAGTCGTCTCTGACGTCATCCGCTCGAGTCTTGCGCGCGCGATGGCGCAGGAACAGCTCAACGCGGCCGGTGGCCCGTCGATCGAGCTTCTGCCCGAGGCGGGCGACAGCCATTTCGCTTATCGGGCGACGTTCGAAGTCTATCCTGAGGTCGAGCTCAAGCCGCTCGGCGATCTGAAGTTCGAGACACCCGACGTCGAGATTACGCAGAGCGACGTCGATGGTGTCATCGACAAGCTCAGGGATCAGCGCGCCGAGTTTGAAACCGTCGAGCGAAAAGCGGCGAAAGACGATCGGATCGTTGTTGATTTCGTCGGTACGATCGACGGCGAGGCATTCGAGGGCGGCGAAGGCAACGAAGTCGCTATCCTCCTCGGTGCAGGGCAAGTGCTCGAGGATTTCGACAAGGCACTCGTCGGCCTCGCCGCCGAGGACACGAAATCCGCGAAAGTCAAATTCCCCAAGGACTATCCGGCCGAAAACCTAGCCGGAAAGAAAGCTGTTTTCGAGATCAAGGCGCTGCGCGTCGAGCAGAAGGTGCTTCCCGATCTCGACGACGCCTTTGCAGAGCAGTTCGGCGTCGAGGAGGGCGGCGTCGAGGCGTTGCGCAAGGAGGTCCGGGCAAACATGGAGCATGAGCTCGATGCGCGCAGAAAAGCCGAGATCAAGCGTCGCGCGTTCGACAGCCTGCTGGCCGCCAACTCCGTCGATCTGCCGAAATCTCTCATCGAGGAAGAGATTTCGTCGCTGCAGGCCGCTGCCATGCGGCAACTCGGCATCAAGGATGCCGCGCAAGCGCCGCCGCGGGAGGGCTTCAGAGAACACGCCCAACGGCGAGCGGCTCTCGCGTTGCTGGTTCAGGAGTTGATCCGCTCGCGTGAGATCAAAATCGATGCTTCGCGCGTCAACAAGCGTATCGAGGAACTCGCCGCCGGTTACGAGAACCCGCAACAGGCTATACAGCAGTATCGCGCGAGCCGCGAGCTCATGGCACACGTCGAGTCGGGCATTCTTGAGGAGCAGTGCGTTGATTTGCTGGTCGAGGAGGCTAAGACTAAGCCTAAGTCGATCGCGTTCGACGAGTTCATGCGGTAGCCGCGGCGCGCGCCGAAATCCGTGCAATAGTTTTTCTTTCATTAGGAGTGTCGAAGTGAGCGTCACAGGATTGAATCTCGTGCCGATGGTGGTCGAGCAGACCGCACGAGGCGAACGCGCTTACGATATCTATTCACGGCTGTTGAAGGATCGCGTGATTTTTATCGTCGGCGGTATCGAGGACAACGTCGCTAATCTGGTCGTAGCGCAGTTGCTGTTTCTCGAGTCGGAGAATCCCGACAAGGATATCCACCTTTATATCAACTCACCCGGTGGTGTCGTCACGTCGGGTCTGTCGATATACGACACAATGCAGTTCATCAAGCCAGATGTCAGCACAATTTGCATCGGACAGGCTGCGAGCATGGGGTCGCTACTGCTGGCCGGCGGCGCCAAGGGGAAGCGCTATTGTCTGCCGCATTCTCGGATCATGATTCATCAGCCGAGCGGCGGCTTCCAGGGCCAGGCCTCGGATATCGATATTCAGGCCAGGGAGGTGCTGAAGCTCAAAGAGCGCCTCAATCAGATTCTGGCAAAACACACCGGCCAACCGATCGATAAGGTTGCGCAAGACAGCGACCGGGACAACTTCATGGATGGAGAAAAGGCCGTCGAATACGGTCTAATTGATACGGTGCTGGAATCACGGGCGGAGGTCGCAGAGAATTCCTAGCAAGTCAACGACTTACGGGGAAAGTTTCGATTCATGACGGTATTTCGGGAACTGCGATACGATCCTTGGCAGAGCCGCGATACTAGTGCTATAAGGCGGGTGGCACGTAATGATTCAAGAGCGAAGGGCGCGTTATGAGTGAGGATTCTCGCGGAAAATCGGACGACGGCAAGCTGCTGTACTGTTCGTTCTGTGGCAAGAGTCAGCACGAGGTTCGTAAGCTGATCGCGGGTCCATCCGTGTTCATCTGCGACGAGTGCGTCGAGCTCTGTAACGACATCATTCGCGAGGAGCTCGACGATCGCACCGAGCGCGGGCGCGACAAGCTGCCCAAGCCGCACGAGATCAATGCTGTGCTGGACTCCTATGTCATCGGTCAGGGCGCCGCCAAGAAAGTTCTGTCGGTTGCCGTCTATAACCATTACAAGCGCCTCGATACGCGCAGCAGCGATAAGGGTAAGGACGAAATCGAGCTCGCCAAGAGCAATATCCTGCTCATCGGCCCGACAGGCTGCGGCAAGACTCTGCTCGCTGAGACGCTCGCGCGCCTGTTGAATGTGCCTTTCACGATCGCCGATGCGACGACGCTGACTGAAGCGGGTTACGTTGGCGAAGACGTCGAGAACATCATTCAGAAGTTGCTGCAGAAATGCGACTACGACGTCGAGAAAGCACAGACCGGTATCGTCTACATCGACGAGATCGACAAAATTTCACGAAAATCCGACAACCCGTCGATTACGCGTGACGTTTCTGGCGAGGGCGTGCAGCAGGCGCTTCTCAAGCTGATCGAGGGCACGATCGCTTCCGTTCCGCCACAAGGAGGGCGCAAGCATCCGCAGCAGGAGTTCTTGCAGGTAGACACCTCGAACATCCTATTCATTTGTGGCGGGGCGTTCTCGGGATTAGACAAGATCATCCTGAATCGCTCGCAGAAGAGCGGTATCGGTTTCGTCGCCGACGTCAAGAGCCAGGACACGTCCGAGAACGTCGGCCAGCTCTTGAAGGACGTCGAGCCGGAGGACTTGATCAAGTACGGCCTGATTCCGGAGTTCGTTGGGCGCCTGCCCGTGGTAGCGACGCTCGAAGAGCTCGACGAGGAGGCGCTCGTGCGAATTCTCGTGGAACCGAAGAACGCGCTGACCAAGCAGTACCAGCGGCTCTTCGAGATGGAAAACGTCGAGCTCGAGCTGCGCGAAGACGCTTTGCGGGCAATCGCCCAGCGCGCGACGAAGCGCAAGACGGGCGCCCGCGGGCTGCGCACGATCCTCGAGAACGTGCTGCTCGATACGATGTACGACTTGCCGTCGATGAAGAATGCGACGAAGGTTGTCGTCGACGATGCAGTCGTGACGGGCGAGACGAAGCCCTACATCATTTACGAATCCGAAGAACCGGCAGCTGTGGGAGACGAGCGCCGCTGACCTCGGATGGCAGGGCCCGCCAGGCGCAGAGCGCGGTAGCCTTGAGATTGCCCGACCCAGCCCCCATCTAGAGGGCTAAGCGGCCCGCAAAGGTGCCGGAAACTGAGGAGTTTGCGTGGAAGAGACTGGTAAACCGGGCGAGTTGGGTACGAGGCGGCTGCCGATCCTGCCGTTGCGCGACGTTGTCGTGTATCCGCATATGGTCATTCCACTGTTCGTGGGCCGCGAGAAATCTGTTGTGGCCCTCGATCAGGCGATGGAGGCCGGCAAGGAGATTCTCCTTGTGGCCCAGACTCGCGCCGACGTCGACGAGCCCAGCATGGACGACGTCTACGATATCGGTACGATCGCAACGATCCTGCAACTTCTGAAGCTCCCGGACGGCACCGTGAAGGTGCTCGTCGAGGGCAGTCAGCGCGCGCATGTCAGAAATCTCGAGATCGGTGAGTGCTTCTCGGCCGAGGCCGAGCCGCTGGCCGAGGAGGACGACAGCTACGACGATCGCGAGATGGACGTGCTCTGCCGTTCGGTGGTCTCGCGTTTCGAGCAATACGTCAAACTCAACAAGAAGATTCCCCCGGAAATTTTGACCTCGCTGTCCGGCATCGAGGATCCAAGCCGCTTGGCCGACACCGTGGCCGCGCATATGGCGCTCAAGCTCGTCGACAAGCAGAAAGTATTGGAGATGCACGACGTCAAAGCGCGGCTCGAGCACGTGCTCGGGCTCGTCGACGGCGAGATTGACGTGCTGCGGATCGAGAAACGCATCCGCGGCCGCGTCAAACAGCAAATGGAGAAGAGCCAGCGCGAGTACTACCTGAATGAGCAGATGAAGGCTATTCAGAAAGAGCTCGGCGAGATGGAGGACGCGCCTAACGAGCTAGTCGACCTGGAGCAGAAGATCGGCACGGCCGGAATGCCCAAGGAAGCCAAGGAAAAGGCGACGTCGGAACTCAACAAGCTCAAGCTCATGTCACCGATGTCGGCCGAAGCGACCGTCGTGCGCAACTACATCGATTGGCTCGTCAAGGTGCCCTGGAAGAAGCGCACGAAAATTATTCAAGATCTCGAGGAGGCCGAGCGCGTGCTCGAGGAGGACCACTACGGTCTCGAGAAAGTCAAAGAGCGCATTCTCGAGTATCTTGCCGTGCAGCAACGCGTCAAAGAGCTTAAGGGTCCGATTCTATGTCTCGTCGGCCCCCCGGGCGTCGGTAAGACGTCGTTGGGTCAGAGTATTGCGCGCGCGACGAACCGGAAATTCGTGCGAATGTCGCTCGGCGGCGTGCGCGACGAAGCCGAGATTCGCGGCCACCGCCGCACCTATATTGGTTCGATGCCGGGCAAGATCGTGCAGAACATGACCAAGGTCAAGGTCCGCAACCCGCTGTTTTTGCTCGATGAAGTGGACAAGATGTCCATGGATTTCCGAGGCGACCCGTCCTCCGCATTACTCGAGGTTCTGGACCCGGAGCAGAACTCGACGTTCGCCGATCATTACCTCGAGGTCGATTGCGACTTATCCGAGGTCATGTTCGTGTGCACGGCGAATAGCTTGAACATTCCGGCACCGCTGCTCGATCGCATGGAGGTCATCCGACTACCGGGTTATACGGAAGACGAGAAGCTCAACATTGCTAAGCGTTACTTGATTCCCAAGCAAATGCGTCAGAACGGTGTTCAGGATGCGGAGCTGAAAATCTCCGACTCGGCGATACTCGATACGATTCGCTATTACACGCGTGAGGCGGGCGTGCGCAACCTCGAGCGTGAGATCGCAACCATCTGCCGCAAGGTCGTCAAACAGGTGTTGTTGCGCCCGCGCAAGAGCACCGTGCACGTTACTCACCGCAATGTGGGCAAATATCTCGGCGTCCAACGTTTCCGCTACGGTCGCGTAGAGGACAACGACCAGATCGGCCAGGTAACGGGTCTCGCATGGACCGAGGTCGGCGGCGAGTTGCTCACGATCGAGGCGGCGACTGTGCCAGGTAAGGGTAAGCTCATCCACACCGGACAGCTCGGCGACGTCATGCAGGAGTCTATTCAGGCCGCCATGACGGTCGTGCGCAGCCGCGCGAGTGTGCTCGGCATTGATGAGGACTTTCATCAGAAATCCGACGTCCATATCCACGTTCCGGAGGGTGCGACACCCAAGGATGGACCTTCCGCGGGTATCGGAATGTGCGCAGCTTTGGTGTCTGCGCTGACGAAGATCTCCGTGCGCTCGAACGTTGCGATGACCGGCGAGATCACGTTGCGCGGCGAAGTCCTGCCGATTGGTGGCTTGAAAGAGAAACTGCTTGCGGCACATCGCGGTGGTATCGACACTGTGCTCATACCGGATGGCAACGAGAAGGATCTGACCGAAATCCCGAAGAACATCAAAGACAAATTGACTATTCTTCCGGTCAAATGGATCGATGAAGTCCTCGAGCACGCACTGCAGCATCTGCCCGTGCCGCGTCGCGGCAGCGAAGTTGCCGCGACCGAACGCGACAGCAAGGCGGAGGAAGGCGAGAAGAAAGAGACATCGCTGCCGCACTGATCGAAGCAGTCTTATTTGACAGCAGAAAATCCGCCTTGGTATAAGTTCACGGGTCTTGGAGTCCCGCATCGTTCACGCACAGGGGCGCGTGCGGTGACGAACCACTTCCTGACATTTTCTCGGGTAGGCGTTGTGAGGCGCCTGGGGATCACACTCAATTCTTAAGTAAGGGATTCAGAATGAACAAAGCGGAACTCGTTGATGCGGTAGCAGGCGCTTCAAATCTTTCCAAAGCTGACGCAGGTCGTGCCGTCGACGCTGTGGTCGACAGCATCACGTCGGCTCTGAAGAGAGGTGAGCAGGTATCGGTGGTCGGTTTCGGCACGTTCAGCGTCAAACATCGCGCCGCTCGTGCCGGTAGAAACCCGCGAACGGGCGAGACGATCCAGATTGCGGCAAGCAACGTACCTGGGTTCAAGGCTGGCAAGGGTCTCAAAGACGCCGTAAACTAGCCGGCTCTGTCCCAGGGGTGCTTAGCTCAGCTGGGAGAGCGTCGCCCTTACAAGGCGAAGGTCGGGGGTTCGATCCCCTCAGCACCCACCAAGAAAATGAACGCGCCGGAGTGGTAGTTCAGCTGGTTAGAATACCGGCCTGTCACGCCGGGGGTC
>JAOTTJ010000144.1 GCA_029864465.1 Gammaproteobacteria bacterium
GCTCGGCGCCACTGTCCGGGCTCAGCAAAAAAATCTCGTTTTTGCCCGCGCCGGCCGCCAGCACCATGCCGTCGGATGTGCCGAAACGCATCTTCCGCGGTTTGAGGTTCGCGACGACGACTACGAGACGTCCTTCGAGATCGGCGGGCTCGTAGGCTGAGCGAATGCCGGATAGGATCTGGCGCGTCTCGTCCCCGAGATCCACCTCTAGCCGGAGCAGCTTATCCGCGTCTTCGACGTGGCTCGCCGTGATAATCCGGGCCACGCGCATGTCGACGCGCGCAAACGTCTCGATGTCGATTTTCTGCTCCACGGCTTCGGGCTGTTTGGCTTGTGCGGCTACGTCGTCACGTGTTTCGTCTACCATAGTCTCTATCTGCTTCGGTTCGACGCGCTGGAGGAGCGCTTTGAATCGCTCGATCTTCGTGCCGAGCAGCGGTTGCTTCGCATCGGCCCACACCAGCGGCGGCACACCGAGAAACGCCTCTGAGCGAGCGGCAAGATCGGGGATAACGGGCTTGAGATAAATAATCAGTACCCGGAACAGGTTGAGTCCGAGCGTGCAGGTTTCGATGACCTGGTCGCTGTTGGTTGCATCCTTTGCCTGTACCCACGGCTTGTGCTCATCGATGTACTGGTTGGCGCGGTCGGCCAGGGCCATGATGCGCCGAATGGCCTTGGAGTAGTTCAGGCTCTCGTAGTCGGCTGCAATCGCGTCGCCCTCGCTTGCGAAGGCATCGAACAGCGCGGCGTCCGGCAGCGCCGTAGACAGTTGACCGCCGCCGAGACGGTGAATGAAACCTGCGCAGCGACTTGCGATATTTACGAGCTTGCCGACGAGGTCCGCATTGATGCGCGCAATAAAATCGTCGAAGTTCAGATCGAGATCGTCAGCGGCCGGGCCGAGCTTGGCAGCGAAGTAGTAGCGCAGGCAATCGGGATCCAAGTGTTTCGCATACGTCGAGGCCATGATGAACGTACCCCGTGACTTCGACATCTTCTGCCCATCTACCGTCAGAAACCCGTGAACAAAAACGCCCGATGGTTTGCGGTAGCCCGCACCGCTAAGGACAGCTGGCCAGAACAGTGTATGGAAGTAAACGATGTCCTTGCCGATGAAATGGTAGAGCTCGGTACCGTGGCCCTCTGTCCAGAATGCATCGAAATCGATGTCGGTCCGTCGACACAGGTTCAGAAAGCTCGCCATGTATCCGATTGGAGCGTCGAACCACACGTAGAAATATTTGCCAGGTTCGTCAGGGATCTCGAAGCCGAAGTAGGGCGCGTCTCTGGAAATATCCCAGTCCCGCAAACCCGCCTTGAACCATTCGTCGAGCTTGCGCACGAGCGATGTCTCGACATGCTCGGGTACCCATGCCCGCAGCTGCGCTTCGAAATCGCCGAGCTGAAAAAAGAAATGCTCTGATTCGCGCACCGAAGGCGTTGTGTCCGACACGACGGAGACAGGATCCAGAAGATCCATGGGTGTGTATGTCGCCCCGCAGTGCTCGCAGGAATCACCGTACTGATCCGGTGTCTTGCAAACGGGGCATATGCCGCGCACATATCGATCCGGCAGAAACATCTCCCGCTCGTCATCGTACGCCTGTTCAATGGTTCGGCGTGCAATGTGACCGGCCTTCAACAGTCGACGGTAAATTTCGGCCGTGAGCTCGCGGTTCTCGTCAGAGTGCGTCGTCAGGTAGTTGTCGACGCTGATATTAAAGCGCTCGAAATCCTGGCGGTGACTCTCGGCAATCTCCTGTACCAGAGCATCTGGCGTCACGCCCGCTGACTCGGCCTTCAGCATCGTTGGTGTGCCGTGGGCATCGCTGGCGCAGACGTAGAGACATTCGTGTCCCTGCATGCGCTGGAAACGCGCCCAGACGTCAGTTTGCGTGTATTCGACGAGGTGGCCGAGATGCAGCGGTGCATTCGCATACGGCAGTGCGCTCGTGACGAGGATGTGTCGCTTTGTTTCCAAGGCCTAAAGATTCCAAGTACGGATTGCCAGGATACAACGAAGATCGCCGCGCCCCGTCCGCGTCGCGATTATGCCATCGGTGAAGAGCAGATGCTGCTCAGCTCGAGTCTTTGAATCGCTCGAACTTGCTCTTGTCGAAGGCCTGCAGATAGGCCTCCTGACCGGAGATCATCGCGCCGTCCATGAGATCCTTGAGGGCTCCGTCCATCGTGCGCATACCCATGGCACCGCCCGACTGCATGACATTCTCGAGTTGCTCGAGCTTGCCTTGCCGGATGAGGTTGGCTACGGCCGATGTATTGACGAGGATCTCGAGGGCAGCCACGCGTCCTGAGCCGTCCTTCTTTTTCGCGAGTTGCTGGGAGATGACGCCGCGTAGCGATGTAGACAGCATATTGCGTACGTGGTCTTGTTTGTCCGATGGGAAGATATTGACAACACGGTCGATAGTCGCGCCGGCACCGTTCGTGTGCAGCGTACCCATAACGAGGATGCCCATCTCCGCTGCCGTCATCGCGATGCTCATGGTCTCCAGATCGCGCAGCTCGCCGACGAGAATGACGTCGGGATCCTCGCGTAGAGCCGAGTGCAATGCGCTCGAAAACGTCGGCGTGTGCACGCCGATTTCACGTTGGCTGATCAGGCAGTTCTGGCGCTGGTGCACGAACTCGATTGGATCCTCGATCGTGAGGATGTGCCCGCTCATATTCTGGTTGATCGAGTCGATCATAGCGGCGAGAGTCGTCGTCTTACCGGAACCCGTCTTGCCCGTGACGAGAATCAAGCCTTTGTTCGAACGAGTGAAATCGCGCACGCACTTGGGCATGCCGAGATCCTCGAGCGTGAACGCCTTGGACGGAATGCCCCGAAAAACGGCACCGACGCCGTTAAGATGCCTGAATACGTTGACGCGGAATCGGGAGATATCGGGAATCGCATGGGCGAAGTCCGCTGAATCGTGCTCCTCGAACTGCCGCTGCACGACTTTAGGCATAATGCCGTACATCGCTTCTCTGAGCTCTTCGCCGTCGAGCGGACGGTTATCGAGCGTGATGAGGTCACCGTGAACGCGCATCCGTGGCGGGTCGCCGGCCATCAGATGCAGATCCGATCCCTTGCGCATCGCCATGCTCTTCAGGAAATCAGCGATCATCCAATTTCTACCGACGGGAGAATTGTCGTATCCGTCACGAAGCGCTCGAATTTCTTATGGTCGACCGCGTAGCGGTAGGCATCATCGGGGTCGATAAGCTTCTGGTTCATGGCATCGAGCAGGGACTGGTCCATCGTTTGCATGCCCAATTCCTTGCCCGTCTGCAGTTGCGCGGGAATCTGGTGGGTCTGCTCCGTCATGATGAGCTTTGCGATAGCGCGCGTCATAACGAGCACTTCGAGCACGGCACGGCGCCCGCGTCCATCGGCCGTTTTGACGAGGTTCTGCGTGACGACAGCGTGCAGACTATGCGAAAGAAAGCTTTTCGTCTGCTCGCGCTGGTCTGCCGGCAGCGCGTCAATGATGCGGTCTACGGATTTGACGGCGCTGGTCGTATGCAGCGTCCCTAGCACGAGATGGCCTGTCTCTGCGGCCGTCATGGCCATGCTGATCGTCTCGGCATCGCGGAGCTCACCGACGAGTATGACGTCAGGGTCCTCGCGCAAGGCTGCGCGAACACCCTCGGCGAAGCTTGGCAAGTGGGTTCCGAGCTCGCGCTGCACGACCTGAGCTTTTTTGCTCGTATGCACGAACTCGATGGGGTCCTCGAGACTGATGATATTGAGGCTCCGTGTCGAGTTCAGGTGATCGATCATCGAGGCGAGCGTCGTTGACTTGCCCGTGCCTGTCGAGCCGGTGACGAGCACCATGCCCTGATGTAGATCGCAGAATTTTTCGATGATTGCCGGCAGCCCGAGGCGTTCCATGCTCGGTATGTCGCTCGGGATGTTCCGGAAAGTCGCGCCGACGCCGGTCTCTTTGCGATAGACGTTGACGCGAAAACGTCCGCTCTCGCTGCCGACATACGAGAAATCCAGATCATTGCCGTTTTGGAAGTACTGCTTCTGCGCTTCTGTCAGGATTTCCTCGATGTAGTCCTCGAGCTCGGGGCCGCCGAGATCGCGAAACTTGATAGGCATGAGATCCCCGTGCAGGCGCAGCATGGGTGGAACGCCGACGGCGAGATGCACGTCGGAGCAGCCTTGTGCCAATCCGAGCTTCAGGAATGCGTCGATTCTTGCCATGTGTTCTCTAGCTAACTCAGCGTCGCTGCGAAGGCCTCGAGTACTCCTTTGAAAACATCCATCGTGTCGTACCGCTTGAGCTTGTCTACCGACATGGCTTTCTTGACGATATCGCCGAGCTCGACGGGGATGGCCTTATTAATCTCACGGATATCAGCCGCCTTACCCTGTACGTGCTGATACATGACAGACATGTGGTCGCCGCGGGAGTAGGGCGGCTCACCGCAGAGCATCTCGTACAGGATTACGCCCAGGCTATAGATATCGGCCCGTTCGTCAACTTGTTTGCCGAGTATCTGCTCCGGCGCCATGTATTTCGGTGAGCCGATGACGTAGCCCGTTTTGGTGAGCTGTGTGTCGCCGCTCTTGGCGGCTGCGGCAACGCCAAAGTCGACGATCTTGAGCAGGCCCTCATCGTTGATCAAAATATTCGCGGGCTTGAGGTCACGGTGGACGATGCCTTGGTGGTGGGCGATCGCCATGCCCGTGCAGATATCGCACGCATAGCGGATCGCTTTCTTCGGATCCATCGGTTTTTCATTCGCAATTTCCGCGCCGAGCGTATGCGACGGGAAATACTCCATCGAGATGGCGTATCCTCCGCCCAGTGCGAGGAAATCGTAGATGCGAATGACGTTCTTGTGCGTAATCTTGCGCGAGTAGCGTAGCTCGTGCACGAAGCGTTTGAGCATCTCTTCGTCGGTGGCGACGTTGGGGTTCAAGAATTTCAGGATCAGGCGATCGTCGACGACCGTGTCCTCGACGAGCAGCACGGTGCCGAAAGCACCTTTGCCGATCTTCTGAATATATTTGTAACGGCCCTCGATGACCTCGCCGGGCTCCAGCGTGCTGATGTCGAGCATCGCGGGCTCCGGCTCGCCGGGTGCAGGCTCCGCCGGGGGTAGCGGTGGCGACTCCATGAGCAATGTGCGGACATTCGACTCGCCGGTCGAACTCGGGGGCGCGGCCACGGCGCCGGTACCTCCGGCCAGTGTCTGGCGTGCCGCACGCATCTCATCGGAAGTTGTACCTTGGCCCTCGAGCTTCTTGATGGCCCTGGCTGCAATCTGTGCGATCGTGACATCGTTCGGATCGGCGCTCTCGCGAATCAGAATGCTGACCGTATCCGCGTGACTGTCGCCCGCGAGGTCCGCAGCCGCTTCGATCGCTGCGCCTTTGACCTGCTTGTCCGCATTCTTGATGAACGGCAGGATGTACTCGAGCGATTTGGAATTGCCGAGCTTGCCGACCGCGCGAATTGCGACGGGCGTTGCCTGTCCGCCGCGCTTGAGCATCGCGTAGATAGCGGGTAAGGCTTTGACGTCTCCGATTTCAGCTAACGCATCGGCCGCGCGTTCGCTGACCCACCAGTCGTCGTCGGCGGTCGCCTTGATGAGCTCGTCGACCGCGCGCTTGTCCCTGCATGTGTTCAGAATCTCGATAGCGGCGCGGCGGATATCCTCGTCCTTGTCTTTGATGAGCTCGAGGACGGCGTCGACGACGCGCTCGCCTCCGATCCGCCCGAGCGCGTCGGACGCGCGGGCGCGCACCCACCAGTCCTCGTCCGCAACGGCTTCCAGTAGATGCTTGACGCTAGTCGCGTTGCCGATCTCGTTGAGGACCTCGACAGCAGCGCGACGCGAGAATTCGTTCTCGTCCTTCAGAGCCGGCACGAGATATTTGACGGTATCCGGATGGTTAATCTTGGTGATCACGTCAACGGCTTTGTTGATGATCTCGACATCGACGTCGAGCAGCATCGCGCAGAGCTTCTCGATATCGATGTCGCCGCCGAGTGTCGCGAGCGCCGTGAGCGCAGCGCGGCGCACGAGCTTGTGATTGTCTTTGAGCTGGTCCGCAATCGCTTCCGGCACGCCCTCGCCGCCGAGCTTTGCGAGCAAGTTGATCATATGCATGCGCACGATCGGGTCTTTTCCGCCCATGCGCGAGAGCAGCTCCGGTACGAGGTCTGGTCCCGCGGCTTCCTCGACGAGTTTGAACACTGCGGTTTTCTCGCTCGGCTGCAGGTCGTAGATCTGCGCGAGCAGTTGGCGAACGTTGAGCCGGGCCTTGTGGACCGTCAGGATCTCGATGACTGCGGATTTGGAGTACTCGTCGTCCGCCAGCAAATCGACGAGGCGATTCGGGTTGAAGCGACGGCTCGATGACAGTGCCCAGGCTGTGCCGGATACCGTGCGTGGCTCAGAATCGGCGAGACCTTTGACGACGATCGGCAGCGTCTTGTCGTTGATGAGCGCGCCGAGCACCTCGACATACTCGACCGTCTGGCGTTTATCGGCCTCACCGAGCGCTCTGAGAATCTTCGGGCTGGCGGCCGGGCCGAGCTTACCGAGCTTGCCAAAGGCCTTCTTCGCGCCCACGGAACTAGGATCAGCCTCGCTGCTGATCTGGGCGATAAGCCGCTCGGCTTGTAACGCACTGATGAAGTTCATAAAACGTCCATGCCCCGCCGTCACACCGGAGGTCGCGCCGGAGGATTCAATCCAACATAATGACGTGACGGGTTCAGGCCAATTATGCCATAGGGTCTAGCTGAAAACGGTACGTGCCTCACAGGTTTGAGGGCTCTGCGAGCGGGGTGCCTGCGGGGCCGGAGGCACGGTCTCATGGGGTACAATTCCGGCCCCTTACGTACCGGATCGTGCCCAATATGGCCGACGCAGACTTGGAGAAACTCGAACAGCAGCTTCGGGAGTTCATCGTGCCCCAGACGGGCGCGCCGCTCGGGCGTCGGGGTACGGCGTTTGTGATCGAAGGCGGCCCCGGCGATTGCACCGTGAAGATCACGCTCGGCTTTCCGGCCGCGCGAAGCGGTGCGGCTCTGCTGGCGGCGCTCGACGCGCATTGCCAGGCGCTCGGTTGGGGTAAGCCGCCGGCATTCCGGTTGGAGTCTGCCGTCGAGGGGCACGCCGTGCAGCACGGACTCACTCCGTTGGAAGGCGTCAGAAACATAATCGCCGTCGCATCTGGAAAAGGCGGCGTCGGCAAGTCGACGGTGGCCGTGAACCTGAGCATCGCGCTTGCACAGGAGGGTGCATCGGTCGGTTTGCTCGACGCAGACATCTACGGTCCGAGTCAGCCGCGCATGCTCGGTCTCGTGGGGCAGCGCCCGGAGACCCGCGACGGCAAAACGCTCGAGCCGCTCGAGGCACATGGTCTTAAGGCGATGTCGATCGGTTTTCTCGTCGACGATCGCCAGCCGATGGCATGGCGCGGGCCGATGGTGACCTCGGCACTGTCGCAGCTGCTCGGTGACA
>JAOTTJ010000145.1 GCA_029864465.1 Gammaproteobacteria bacterium
GGCTTTCGAAATCCAACCTTGATGGTACATCTGCCCACCAACCTCTGCCTTGACCAGCTCGAATAAGAGATAGAGTTCGGACCATGTTAGTTCTTGTCGTCCAGTGATCACGAGTGCGTCATGGGCTCGAGCCGATCGATTCGCTGCACGCATTAAGGGCATCGCGAGACCCTCAGACGGATCAACTGGAGCTTTAGCTCCTACGGTTACGCCAACTGCTCCGGCCTTTACGCGCATCTCTGCAGTGCCGACGGCAACGACGGTATGACACACTGTGCCGTCAGCGTTCACTCCTTTGACGTTGCTTGTTAAGGAGACGGATCGAAATTTCGGGCTCAAGAGTCGACCAACACCGTTTACAAGGGGAAGATGCTCTTGGGCAAACGCATAGACGGGCTCGTAGCTCCTCCCTATCACAGTTGCTGGTATCACCAGGGCAAACTCGTCGCCGTATGGCGCAACGTGAACAGCTTGCCCTGAAAACCAGCGCGGCAAGTCTTCAAGATCAAATCTGTGCCCCGCCAGAGGCACTATCCAGGATTCAACTTGGCTGTTAGTCATCGATCAGCCCCCAAAAGCCGCCTAACGTTCGAGCTCACCGGCGCCAGCAACTGACGCGCAGGTTGCCACGGCAAGCCGCGTGACAGATGCGCCCGGCGTCCGGTGGAGCGATTTGTTAGGCGGACGCGCGATCTTCAGCATTGACCAGCCAATGAACTTTGCCGGATTCATCTCGATCCTGGAAAAAATGATGGTTCTGTTTGCGAACTGCGTTCATAGCGGCTTTGGCGTCTTCAACGGTTTTCGGGTCTGTGTGCGTCAAGAGCTTCTTGAGGGCGAAAAGTTCATCTGTACGAAGAGAGTATGCGACCAAGGCGCACGCTCGATAACGCACGACTGTAGCGCGATCGTTGAGTGCCTCCAAGCCCAACTGGAACGCATCCTCAGAAACGCGTGCGTACCTAATAGAGTGGAACACCAACGAAGCGCGGCCCTGCCAGCGAGAAAAGGCTGAATACGCTTCGCGAAGATAAGGAACAACCTTTACGCCAAGATCCTGCAGCTTCAGCCAGGCTGCTTCCTCGCCAGCCACGCTTCTGCTATTGAGATCTCTAACCGTTGCCCGAATCTCGGAGGGAGACATCACGTCCGCCTAACTATTAATTATGCGCCCGAAATGTCGTGATATATCACGACAACGTGTTCGAATAACATGCTTCCGCCTCCGGGAAGTGCTTGTTTCGAATAGAGCATAGAGGCCAGATGTCGTCAATGCATGCCAGATGGTTAGGCAACTGTTACGTAAACGGCGGCTCTTGGACAGAACCTGGACTGCCATCCGCACCCGATCCTCCGTAAGCACAACAGCGCTTGGCTGCGCCTTTGACAACGGGGCGATAGTCTCGAAACCGTGATCAACATTCGATCGTAAGCGGACACATGACAGTAGGATCGGATTTCTACGGTCTCAGGCTATCGACGGGTACGACATGGTTGAATCTCTGACCTTGGTTCGACGCGGAGCGGCACTTGTCCGAGACTGGCGTTTTTCCGCGGCGCTCATCGTCCTGGTGATCGCTACGCTCGGCATACCCGTAATGGCAATCGATTTCAGCGAGTTGTCCGAGTTCTTTGACGCGTTGACGGGCGAAGATCGGCAGGAATTCACGAAATTGGTCGCGCTCGTGCTGGGCGCGGTCTTTATCGGCCCACTCATTATCCGGGTCAGTACCCGCGGCCGAATCGAGATCAGGGAATCGGGCATCGCATTTCGCAGCGAGCTTCCCGAGCTACTGCAATCTATGCAGCCGGATTGGGATTACACCTGGGGACAAGTTCAAGACGCGCGACTCGTGCGCCCGATGCTCACGAACCCGCTCATGCTCCCGCTACAGTTCAGCGCCGACGGCAGGACCGTGACGCTCATTCCGTGGCAATGGGTTGATGCCGCTGCCGAGAAAGGCTCACTCGCGGAAACCCTCAGCGTCGGACGAAAACGCAAGCGCGAGCTCGAAAAACTCGTCAGGCAGTCACCCTTGATCACGGCCTTCGAACAACGGGGAAAGCTCGATGTTGGAGATCCCATTGCGCCGCCCGCACAGGCCGGCGGAATCAATGCGAGCAAGACCGCTCAGGCCGTAGCGGTCCTTTTCGTCGCGCTCGTCCTTTACTTCATCATCGACATGTATTTCGGCTTTGGTGAGTACTACGCCGGGGTGGCGCCTTGGCATTTTTTCGTGTCTTTTGCCGTCTGCGGCCTCGGTCTAGCCGCGACGATGCTGCACGTCGCCGGACATCTCTCCTCGCAGGGCAAGCTCATGGCCATGCTGTTCGGAATCGGAATGGGATTGGCCTCCTATCCTTTCCTGCTGCGCGTGAACGCCTGGACTGATCCCATCGGGCTTCAAGCCTACCGCTACATTCTCGCAGAACGCGACACGTGGGTCGCCGAGGAGGACGTGCCGGATCTCGTCTTCGACATCAGCAGCGAGTACTGGGAACAGTTCGAGCCCGGCGATTCCAGATCGTTCGAGCTGCGGCGTGGTGGATTAGATTTCTACCAAGTCAATATGCGGCCGGTTTACGCCGAGCAACGCGAATTTTATAGCGCGAGGTAGAGCGGGCTCGCAATTCCGGGATCGCGCCCGCGCTACCGCAGCGCGCGCACGAGAAACGGCAGGCTCTGATCCATGCGGTAGTCTATTCCTGAGTGCGTACCATCGAACTCCTCGTAACGGTGCTCGATGCCGGACTCAGCGAGGCGTTTCGAAAGAATTCGGCTGCCGAAATGAATTTGGTACTGATCGCGCCAGCCGCAGTCGATATAGATTCCGCGCAGCGTCGCGAGGTTCTTCGCATATCGACCGACCAGGCGAACAGGATCGTGCCTGCGCCATTGCCGCCAACGCGCCTCGATGATCTCGCCCGTCTCGAGATTGAATGGGAGCCGGAAGCCGTTCGGCGCCTCGGGGTCGGGGTCGTAGGTCGCGGCCATCGCGAGATTCATGAGCGCATGCACCTCGGCGCTGCTCGGATTGCGGTTCTCCCATATCGCTTTCAGGAACCGCCGCACGCGCCCGTCGTCGTAGCCTTCCGTCGCGCCCTGCTCTTCTAGCTCCACGTCGATGCGCCCCGCCTTACGCTTACGCCGGCGGTGCTTGGCGAGCTCGTTGAGCGTGTTTGGCCAGTCGCAGCGGTAGATGAAATCGAAATAGGCATCGCCCGAATGATTGGCGATCGCGCCCCAGTAACGCGCGTAACGCATCCCGTGAATCATCGCGCCATAACCACCCGATGATTTGCCGAAGCAGCCGCGATGCTCGCGCGACGCGCGCGTGCGAAACTCTTTGTCGACGAACGGGATGAGCTCCTTCGTCAAATAATCTGCATAGTTACCGATCGCAGATGAGTTCACGTATTGGTTGCCACCGAGCGCCGTGAAGCAATCTGGAAACACGATGATGCAAGGCGCCATCTTGCCCTCGTGCACGAGCCGGGCTGCCTGTTCTGGAATATTGTCCGTGAACGGCCGCCACGCCGTGTGCGATCGACCCGAGCCCGTGTAGCCGACGAGATCGAACAGGACCGGGAAGCGCTTGCCGCGACCGCGACCCTTAGCCTCGTCGTATTGCGGCGGCAACCAGATGTCGAGCAGCCGCGCCGTCGGATCGCCAAGCGGATTACCGCTGAGTGCGCTCGAGACGTGCTCGAGCGTGATCGTGCGTCCTGAAGGCCATTTCGCGCGCTTGATCGCCATAGGCGGCGAAGTATAAGCAATTCGACCGGGCTGTCGCGGGCTGCCGTATTCTCGCCCGCGAAGCCAGCTGCTATGCTGATTCAACTCGCGTCGCGGCATTGCGGAAACTCAACGCGCGTTATGACGACGATTAAAATACTGGGGAGAGAACGATGCTCAACGCCATGACGAATCTCTGGACCGCCCGCGTCCTGGTTATCATTGGTTTTATTGCCGGTTATGGCTCCGTCGGCAGCACGTTCGAGCATATCGGCGACGAGAGATTTTTACCGACGCACGTTTGGTACCATTTTTTCAGAGAGGGTATGGGCGACGTGGCCACGATGGTGGCCATTCTCACGATTCTGTTTGCCGCCCCGCGTTTCCGCACGCCCATCACGTGGTGGCTCATGCTGATCTTGATGATCGGCTTCTATGGCCCCTTCTGGATGGGTATGCCATTCATGGCCGAACTCGCCGCGCCGAGCATGAACGCCGAGATCATTCATCTGAGCATGGCCGTCCCGGCGTTTCTGGGCTGTTTCGTGGCCTATCGGCACTTCGCCGAACCTGCGCATCTAGCCACCCAGTTCGGGTAGTATTCGGGTCTCGCGAGGACTTTAGACTGCGGAGATGGTCATGAAATTCAGGGTATACGCCGTCGTCGGCGCCACGCTTTCGGGCATTGGGTTCTTGCACGCCAACCTGTCGACGGCACAGGACAACGCACCGATAGACCTATCGGGTGTCTGGAGCGCGAACAGCTTCGATACGCTCGAGAATCCCGGGTGGGACATCGTCGGACTCTTCTCCTGCCGCTGCGCGCTCGAGACCTACGATTATTTGAATTCGCTCTTGAACGATCGGGCGAACGACAACATGAATGCCGTGGAGATCATCGAAGCCCTGGAAGAGCACACGCGCGAGATTATCGCCAATCGGCTCACGGACCGTGGCCGTGCAGATTGGGATGCGTTCGATCTCGCGGACGATCCTGCGATTCAATGCGAGCCGTTCCCATCGTTCCGGACATCGTTGCACTCCGATCCGATCGTGTTCGAAACCTATGCCGATCACATCCTCATTAAGGGCGAGGATCTGACCGTTGACCGCACGGTCTACATCGATGGCCGCGGCCATCCCGAGAATCTCGAGCCGAGCCCGGCCGGGCACTCGATCGGCTGGTACGAGGACGGCGCGTTCGTCGTCGAGACCGTCGGCGTGATTCCCAGTCTCGTGGACGATCAGCTCACCTTGCTTAGCAGTGACCAGGCCCACAGTGTCGAGCGCTATTGGCTCAGCAACGACGGCCGTCAGCTCCAGACGCAGTTCACGATCCACGATCCGGTCATGCTCAAGGCGCCGCTGACGATTCACCGCCCGCGCGTGCTGACGCCTGACGTCGAGCTCGACCGGGCCCCGTGCGAAGCGATCGCCGGACAATTCTGAGAGGGCCATCCCATGAAAACGAAAGCTCTGTTATTTCTCTGTGGTGCGCTGACAATGACGGCATCGGCATTCGCCCACCATAATTTCGCGGCCCATTACATCGGCGATGAAATCATCGAGCACACGGGTGTCGTCACGGAGTTTCGTTTCGTGAATCCGCACGCGCGCGTCTACTTCGAGATCACAAACGCCGACGGTTCGAACGAGATATGGATGGCCGAGGGCGACGCCTCCGTTGCACTGAGGCGATCCGGCTGGACGCCCGACCGTATCAAGCCCGGCGACAGCATTCACGTCGTCGGTAGCCCAGCTCGAAACGGTACCAACACCATGAGCTGGTATACGATCTCGTTGGGCGGAACCAACATCGGCGGCGGCGACGGCCGCCTCGCGGAGCGCGCCGCAATCCTCAATCGGCGCCTCGCTGAGCACCGTAGCCAGCGCGGGCGCTAAGCTTCAAACCGAGGAACTGACCATGACGACCAAAACACGCGGCTTAGCGGCAGTCATCGCTCTGGCGCTCGCAGTATTCGCGGGCAGCCAGCAGGCCCACGCGCAAGCCGAATCGCTGCGAATTGGCATCATCGGCACGGGCAACATCGGCGGCGCGCTGGCCCGCCACTGGGTCAATGCCGGGCACGAAGTGTTCATGTCGTCACGCAACCCGCAAGAGCTGCAGGCGCTGGCCGATGAGCTCGGCCCGCGCGCGCATGCGGGAACACCTGCTGAGGCGGTCGAGTTCGGCGAGGTCATGCTCATCTCGGTACCGTACTCGGCCATACCCCAGGTCGGCGCCGAGCACGCAGCGGCCATGGCCGGCAAGATCGTGCTCGATACGAGCAACCCCGTCGCGCGGCGCGACGGCGGCATCGTGCCGATGGCGCTGGAGCTGGGCAGTGGCGTGGCGACGTCGCAGTTCTTCCCCGGAACGCGAATCGTGCGGGCCTTCAACTGCATCCCGGCCGCATCGCTCGCGAATCAGCCGAATCGCGAGCCCGCGAGAATTGCCATACCGCTTGCGGGCGACGACTCCGAAGCGCTCGAGGTCGCCCAGCGCCTCGTCGACGATGCGGGCTTCGATGGCGTTGTCGTCGGACCACTCGAGGTCGCGCGTCACTTCGACCTCGGCCAGCCGCTCGCGAAGGGCGACCTATCTGCCGACGAGCTACGCGCACTAATCGAAGAAGTTCTCTAATCGCTCTCTAGCACGCATTCGCAGTCGAACGCGTGCTCGCATCCCGGGCCCCACAACGGGGAGATGCTCGAATGTCCAGGCAACGTCCTTACACGTTACTAGCCGTTGGCGCCGCCCTACTGATCACCGCCTGCGGGCGCGACGCCACCGACGTCGCAACGGGCAGCGCAGCCAGGGCGCCTGAGACAGCACGGTCGGACTCGCCGCTGGTCGCGCGCGAGCTGCTGTTCGGAAATCCGGAGCGCACGGCTGGAAACTTGAGCCCCGACGGCCGCTGGCTGGGCTACATCGCCCCGCGCGACGGTGTCATGAACATCTATGTCGCGCCCAGCAGCGATCCCGCTGCGGCGAGGCCGGTCACCAACGATCGGCTGCGAGGCATCCGCAGATTCAGCTTCGCCTTCACAGGCAATCACGTGCTGTACCCGCAGGACGTCGGCGGTGACGAGAACTTCCAGATCCTCTCGGTCGACCTGACGACGGGCGCAGAGCAAGCGTTGACGCCCGCCGACGCGCGCGCCGGCATCGCAGCGCTGTCGAACGCGCATCCGACCGAGGTCGTCGTCTCCGTGAACGATCGGGACCCAACTTACTTCGATCTCGTGCGCATCGATTTGACCACCGGCGAGCAGACCCGCCTCATCGAAAACACGGAGTTCACCGAAGTCGTCGTGGATCACGATTTCGCGTTGCGCTACGCCTCGCGACAGACACCCGACGGCGGGCAGGAATATTTCGTGCGCGACGGCAGCGAGTGGCGAAGCTGGAGCACGGTACCGCAACAGGACGCATTGACGACCGGCCTTGCGGGACTCACGCACGACGGTTCGAGGCTCTATATGCTCGACAGCCGCGATCGCAACACCGCGGCATTGTTCTCGATCGAGACGGCGACGGGAGAGCGAACGCTCGTGCACGAGGACGCACGTGCTGACGTCAACGGCGTGATCGTGCATCCCACGACCGGTGTCGTACAAGCCGCATCCGTGAACTATCTGCGTAACGAATGGACGGCGATCGATTCGACCGTGGCCGACGATATAGAACGACT
>JAOTTJ010000146.1 GCA_029864465.1 Gammaproteobacteria bacterium
CGGAAATCTCGACGGGCATCGGCTTTTTTGATCACATGCTCGAGCAGCTCGGCAAACACGGCGGGTTTGCTCTTCGTGTGACCTGTACAGGAGATCTACAGGTCGACGAGCACCACACAGTCGAGGACGTCGCACTCACGCTCGGCGACGCACTGCGGCGTGCACTCGGCGACAAGCGCGGTATCGGTCGATACGGCTTCGTCCTGCCGATGGATGAGGCCGAGGCGCAAGTGTCGCTCGATCTCGGCGGCCGACCCTATCTCGTGTTCGAAGGCGACTTCGGTAGAGACCGTGTCGGCGAGTTGCCGACCGAGCTCGTCGAGCACTTCTTTCGCTCGCTCGCCGAAACGCTCAAGGCTGCGATTCACGTGCGCGTGCGCGGCGACAACGCCCACCACATGATCGAGAGCTGCTTCAAGGGGCTCGCGCGTTGCCTACGGCAGGCCTGTGCCCGAGAAGGCAGCGAATTGCCGTCGACGAAGGGGGTCCTTTGAGCGCGTCTCCCGTGATCATCGCGAGTGGCGGCGCAAACCTGGCTTCACTTTGTTTTGCGCTCGAGCGGCTGGGCTGTAACGCGCCTGTCACCGAGGACGCAGCTGTGATCCGCGCTGCGAGCCACGTTTTGCTACCCGGCGTCGGTGCCGCACGCGATGCGATGCAGCGGCTCGAGGCTGCCGACCTCGTGACGATAATCCCGCAACTCACGCAGCCGGTCCTCGGAATTTGTCTCGGTATGCAGCTGCTGTTTACGGCATCAGATGAGGACGATGCTACATGTCTTGATGTCATTCCGGGCCGGGCCCGGCGGTTCGCCGGCGGGCCACAGCTGCCCGTGCCGCAGATGGGCTGGAACGAGCTGCAGCTGCGCGCCCCATCGGCGTTGTTGAACGGCGTTGCTGATGGCGCCTACGCCTACTTCATTCACAGTTATGCGCTGCCTGTCGACTCTTATACGTGCGCGGTCACGGAGTATGGGATTCCGTTCTCTTCCGTCGTGCAACGAGACAATTTTTTCGGCACGCAGTTTCATCCGGAGCGCTCAGCGAAAGTTGGTGAGCGGATACTAGCGAACTTCCTGACCTTATAACGATGTTACTGATCCCTGCTATCGACATTCGCAAGGGCCGTTGCGTGCGGCTCTTTCAAGGCGACTTTGCTCAGGAGACACGCTACGACGTCGATGCCGTCGAGCTCGCGGCCAGCTACGCCGCGCAAGGCGCGCCTTGGCTCCACGTCGTCGATCTCGATGGAGCAGAACGCGGCTCGCCCGTTAGCCTCCCACTCGTCCAGCGTATCGTTACGGGTGCGAACCTCTCGGTTCAGCTCGGCGGCGGTATTCGCACGGAGAGCGATCTCGAGACTGCCCTGCGTGTCGTTCAGCGCGTCGTGATAGGCAGCCTCGCAGTCAAGGAACCAGAAACCGTTGCGCGTTGGCTGGATACTTACGGAGGCGAGCACCTGACGCTCGCGCTCGATGTGCGGCTCGACCATGGAGGCGTTCCGCGACTTACCACGCACGGCTGGACTGAGGCTTCACAGATGAGCCTCTGGGAGGCGATCGAGCGCTACGCCCCCGCGGGGCTCAAACACATCTTGTGTACGGACGTCGCGCGTGACGGCGCCCTGACGGGTCCCAACGTCGATCTCTATGCTCAGATCAAGGCACGCGCACCGCAGATCGCGCTCCAGGCATCTGGTGGCGTGCGTGGCGTAGCGGACCTCGAGCGGCTCGCCGAGATCGGCATCGATGCCGCAATTTCGGGTAAGGCTCTGCTCGAAGGGCGACTGACAGCAAAGGAGATCGAGCCATTCTTGCGAAACGCATAATCCCGTGTCTCGACGTGCGTGACGGTGTCGTCGTCAAGGGCGTCCAGTTCCGCAATCACCGCGTCATGGGCGACATCCTGGAACTCGCAGCACGTTACCGTGACGAGGGTGCGGACGAGCTCGTGTTTTACGACATCACGGCGAGCCCGGATGACCGGACCGTAGACCGGAGTTGGGTGAACCGAGTCGCCGCTGTACTCAATATTCCGTTTTGTGTCGCTGGCGGCATTCGAACGCTTGAGGATGCGGAGACAATCTTGAACCTCGGTGCAGATAAGATTTCGATCAACACACCCGCACTCGAAAATCCCGAGCTCATCGAATCGCTCGCGAGACGCTTCGGTTCACAATGCGTCGTTGTCGGTATCGACAGTTCAGCCGAAGGCAGCGACTACTTCGTCTACCAATACACAGGTGACCCGAACCGGAGCCAGTCGAGCCAGCGCCGCACCCTCGATTGGGTCGAAGAGGTGCAAGACCGCGGCGCGGGCGAGATCGTGCTCAACTGCATGAACCAAGATGGCGTGCGCAAAGGCTACGATATCGAACAACTTTCGACGGTCAGGGCGCTGAGCAATGTGCCGCTGATTGCCTCCGGAGGAGCCGGCGAGATGGAGCATTTTCGCGACGTTTTCGAGCAAGCGCACGTAGACGGTGCTCTAGCGGCCACGGTGTTTCACTCGGCCGCCATACCGATCCCGGACCTCAAGCGATATTTGATCCATAGCGGCGTCTCAGTACGCCCGCCGGCAACAGAGGACTAGACCGTGAGCGAGCTGAATTTTTTGACGGAACTCGAAGCCGTGATTGCCGATCGCTTGAGCGCGCCGAGCGAGAATAGCTACACGGCCCGACTCGCGCAGTCCGGTGCGCTCGGTGTCGCGCAGAAGCTCGGTGAGGAAGGCGTCGAGACGGCGCTTGCAGCCGTCGCCGAGGGTCGCGAGCGGCTCGTTTCGGAAGCGGCGGACCTGCTCTACCACCTGCTCGTGTTACTCAAACTTCGAGATGTGGCTCTTGCCGACGTCGTAGCCGAGCTCGAGCGGCGCCACAAGGAATAACGGCAAGCTAGATCAACACCTCGACGGCGGGCTCACGCAGGTTGTAATGCGAGCTCATGACGTAGCCGTACGCACCGGCGTTTGCGATCGCGAGCACGTCGCCTTCCTGCGTCGGCGGCAGTAGACGATCCGAGCCGAGGCGATCGCCCGTCTCACAGTTCGGCCCGACGATCGTCACGATATCTGTCGGTGTCTCCTCGAGCCGCGACAGATTGACGATCTCGTGATAGGCGCCGTACAAGGCCGGCCTGATCAGTGAATTCATGCCCGTGGCGACGCCGACGTAGCTCATGCTGCCCTTGCCTTTCGTCTGCGTGACACGCGCGAGCAACACACCTGCTTGCGCAACGAGATACCGCCCCGGCTCGAGCCAGAGCTCGGCATCACCGCTCAAGCTCTTCACATGGCGGATATGCGTATCGAGCGCGTCGAGATCGAGTGGTCGTTCCCCGGGTTTCTCGGGGATTCCGAGACCGCCGCCGAGATCCATGTAGCGGACGTCGGTGAAACGAGACCTGAGCTGTGCGAGCTGCTCTCCTGTCTCGCGCCAATTGTCTGGCGTGAGTATTCCGCTTCCCGTATGCGCGTGCAGTCCGACGATCCGAGCCCTCGCCGCCCTGGCAAGCTCCTCGAGCTCATCCAGCTCGAACAGCGGGATGCCGAATTTCGAGTGCACACCAGCCGTCTTGACGTGCTCGTGATGCCCGCGACCACGCCCTGGGTCGAGCCTGATGAAAAGCTCTCGGTCATGAAAGAGCTCCGGCCAGTAGCGCAGCGGATGCAGATTATCGAGTGTGACCCAGACACCTTGTTCGAGCGCCCAGGCGTATTCACTGCGCGGGGCGAAGTTCGGCGTGAATAGGATTCGCCGGGGCTCGAGATCCGGAAACAGCTCCTGAATACGCTTGATTTCTCCGGGAGATACGCATTCGAAATTCGCGCCCTCCTCGTGGACGATACGCAACACGTCGACGTTCGAGTTTGCCTTCATCGCGTAAAAAACCGCGTCGACGGAGGTCAGCGACAGTAATGCTCGCACGGCCTGCCTGACGCTATCGCGCTCGTAGACGTACACCGCATCGTGCTGCTCGGCGAGCGCGAGCAGCTCGGCACGCTTGCTTTGCCACCAAGGCTCGATCGTCTCGACCGGTTCGGCTTCTGGTCGGCGCAGCTGCTCCCAGGTGGGCCCAAAGACACTGTCCTCGTCGAAGCGATGGATCAACAGCGCATGCAAACGTTGCACGAGACGAAAGGCATCTTCCGTATCGACGACAAACGTTAGATTCAGGTCGTTGGCTGCCTGCGTGACGAGATGGACGTTTTGCTCCTCGAAGACCTCGAGCGCAGGGCTGAGCGCGTGCAGGGTTGCTCTGATTTTCCGTCCGACCAGCGTCACCGCTGCACAGTCCTCGATCGTTCTGACACGGCACAAGCGGCTCAGGTCACCCACGAGCCTTTCGATCGTTGCGCCGTCGGACACGTTGGCCGCCAGGTCGATAGACACCGTTACGTTACTTTCCGATGTCGATATCAAGTCGACAGACAGACCGTGAGCACGGAAAACCTCGAACGCCTCCGCCAAGAAGCCGACCTGATGCCACATCTCCATGGATTCCATCGAGATCAACGTAATGCGCGTGCGTCGCGAGATGGCCTTGATGCGTGGCGTGTCTTCGCCCGTCGCGTCAGAGACGACCGTGCCTTGCCAGTCGGGACGAGCCGTACACCGTAGAAATAGCGGAATGCCGTAGCGTCGCACGGGTGAAATGCTGCGCGGGTGCAGAACACCGCCTCCGGCAGAAGCGATTTCCTGCGCCTCTCTGTAATGCAAGGTCCTCAGCAAGCGTGCCGACGGCACGGCCTGCGGATCCGAGCTGAAGAAGCCAGGCACATCAGTCCAGATCTCGAGCCGGTGTGCCCCCAGTTTCGCGGCAAGATAGGCCGCCGATGTATCGGAACCGCCACGACCGAGCAACACGGTTTCTCCAGCCTCGTTTCTCGCAATGAACCCTTGCGTCACGACGACGCTGTTGCGGCTTAGGAGCTCGCCCTGGAGCGCCTCATCGGGCTCGAACCCGCAGGACGCCGAGAGAAACGCGGCTCGCTCCGATTGGTCTGCCACGCTCTCGCTCTGCAACAGCTCTCGGGCATCGCGCCATTGTGCGGCGAGCCCTTGCTGCGTCAGAAACGCCGCACCGATCGACGTCGCGGCCAGCTCGCCTGTGGCCATAATGCGCGCCAGGACACGCGGACTGATCTCACCGACCAAACGTACGCCGTCGACGAGTTGCAGCAGCGTATCGAAGTGGGGATCGCAGAGCCCCGCGTCAACGCCGAGTTCCTCGGCCAGCGTCTGATGACGCTGCCGGATCGATGCGATCTGCTCCGCGCCACCCGTCTCGATCGCGATTCTCGGTAAGTCCTGAAGTAAGTTCGAGACGCCCGCGAGCGCCGAGTGCACGACGACGGGCCGAAATCCCTCGGCAACGCGCTCTTGGACCAACCTGGCGATATTTCGCCAATTATCGGCTGTCGCGACGCTGGTGCCGCCGAACTTCATGACAACGAACGCGGATTGCGGAAACGCCGTCACGACCGACTGCCCACTGAAGCCGCGATGCTCTACGCTGTCCATCGTTTCATGCTCCTGACAAGAATAAAAAAACCCGCTGTGGAGGTCCGCAGCGGGCTTCTCTAGTGACCGTGTCCGAACGCAGCTTAGCGCATAGGCACGAGCGACCCGCTGACGATCCGCTTACGCATGATCGGTTTGCTCGTCGTCTGCTTCAGGCCGGTTCGGTTCATGGCGTGCACGGTAATGGGTCGAAGTGATTGCGTCAAGGGAACTCCCGCCATTCGCGACGCAACGAAGCCGGAACCGTCAACCACAGCAGGAACGCGTGCGTTAGACCTCGATCGAGTGTCTCCGCGCGAGGCAGAGGTCTGACGCACACTTTCCGAGCACGCCGAACGTCCGTGCCTTCATTTCGCGCTCTCATCGGCGGGCTCGTCCGTGACAGCACCCTTCGAGGCCGAACTCACGAGCCGGGCATACTTCACGAGCAACCCGCGGTCCGCCTTCGGCGGTGGCGCACGCCACGCCCGCAGCCTTGCCGAAAGCACCGAATCGTCGATCTCGAGATCGATCGTCTTGGCCGCCGCATCGATCGTGATGCGGTCACCATTCTCGACGACACCGATCGGTCCTCCAACGGCCGCTTCTGGCGTCACGTGTCCGACGACAAACCCATGGCTACCGCCCGAGAATCGGCCATCCGTGATCAAAGCAACTTTGTCGCCCAGGCCACGGCCGATGATCGCTCCGGTCGGACTCAGCATCTCGCGCATGCCCGGGCCGCCCTTGGGCCCTTCGTAACGAATGACGACGACGTCGCCCGCCATGACTGTGCCGTCGAGAATGGCCGCGAGAGCCTCTTCCTCGGATGGGAACACGCGTGCGGAGCCCGAGAAACGAATGCCCTCTTTGCCGGATATCTTCGCAACGGCGCCGTCGGGTGCGAGATTGCCGTAGAGAATCGCCAGATGACTATCGGCTTTGATGGGGTTATCGAGCGGCCGAACGATATCCTGGCCTTCCGGGTACGGGCGCACATCGGCGAGGTTCTCGGCAAGCGTCTTGCCGGTCACAGACAGACAATCGCCATGCAGCAAGCCGGCATCGAGCAGCGTCTTCATGAGCGGCTGGATGCCGCCGATTCGAATCAGCTCGGACATCATGTAGCGACCGCTCGGCCTCAAGTCACCGAGCACGGGTACGCGCGCGCCGATGCGCGTGAAGTCATCGAGGTTCAAGTCGACACGAGCGTCATGAGCGACCGCGAGCAGATGCAACACCGCGTTCGTCGATCCGCCGAGGGCAATGACCATCGTAATCGCGTTTTCGAAAGCCTCCTTGCTGAGGATGTCGGAGGGCCGTATGCCACGCTCCACGAGATGCATGACCGCCTGGCCAGCTCGCTCGCAATCGTCGCGCTTTTCTCCGGAAACGGCCTCCTGCGCCGAGCTGTTCGCAAGACTCAAGCCCAGCGCCTCGATCGCCGAGGCCATCGTGTTGGCGGTATACATGCCCGCACAAGACCCGGGCCCCGGGATTGCGGTTCGCTCGACTTCCTCGAGCTCGGCTTCGCTGACCGTGCCTGCCGCAACGCCGCCGACAGCCTCGAAAACCGACACGATATCGCGATGCTTGGGGCCGGGCTGAATCGTACCGCCGTAGACGAAGATCGATGGGCGATCGAGCCGAGCCATGGCCATCACGCAGCCCGGCATATTCTTATCGCAACCGCCGATCGTGACGAGTCCATCGAAGCCCTCCGCTGCCACGACGGCCTCGATCGAATCGGCAATCACCTCCCGGGAGACCAGCGAATATCTCATTCCGGCCGTTCCCATGGAGATACCGTCGGAGACGGTAATCGTATTGAATATCACGCTCTTGCCACCGGCAGCGTCAGCGCCAGCAGCGGCGACGTCCGCCAACGTATTGATATGCATGTTG
>JAOTTJ010000226.1 GCA_029864465.1 Gammaproteobacteria bacterium
AATTGTCGGCTCGTTCCGCCATTGGAATAGTCTCCGCGAGGATCGTTTTTTGGGCTGACTCGCTTTGCTGCGAGGTTCGCGGCGCCAGGCCGCTGTGCTAACCTAACCGCCGAAATAATACACGATCGAGCCCAATACGGGCCTCCCGACTCAACAGACTGGCTCACCGCCGAGGACTGCTCAAAAGCGGTTAGCGGCGATTGGCTGCGGAGGAAAGCATGAAAATTGTCATGGTGGGGCAGGGTGCCTTCGGACGAAAGCATCTGGACGGAATCAAGAATATCGAGGGCATCGAGGTCGTCAGCCTCGCGGGCGGGCGCCCCGAGTCGGTGGAAGCCGTCGCGAAGCAATACGATATTCCGCACTGGACCTCGGACCTCGGTGAGGCGCTGGCGCAGCCGGGCGTCGAGGCAGCCATCATTGCGTCGCCGACTCAGATGCACGCCGACCAGGCCGTGCAGGTCATGCAGGCCGGCAAGCATGTCGAGATCGAGATTCCGATCGCCGACTCATTAGCCGACGCCGAGCGGATCGCGGCCGTGCAGAAGGAAACCGGGCTGATCGCGATGGCGGGCCATACGCGCCGCTTCAACCCCTCGCACCAATGGGTCCACAACAAGATCGTGGCCGGCGAGCTAAAGTTGCAGCAGCTCGTCGTGCAGACCTATTTCTTCCGGCGCAAGAACATCAACCTCGAAGGCAAGCCGCGTAGCTGGACCGATCATCTACTCTGGCACCATGCTTGCCATACGGTGGACCTGTTCCAATACCAGACCGGCGAGACGGCTTCCGACGTCTTTGCGCTCGAAGGTCCGCACCATCCCGAGCTCGGGATCGCCATGGACATGAACATCGGCATGAAGGTTCCGTCGGGCGCGACGTGTTCCTTATCTTTGTCATTCAACAACGACGGCCCGCAAGGCACGTTCTTCCGCTATATCTGCGACAACGGGACCTATATCGCGCGTTACGACGATCTCTTTGACGGCAAAGAAAACCCGATCGACCTGTCGAACGTCGATGTCTCGATGAACGGCATCGAGCTGCAGGATCGCGAGTTCTTCGCCGCGATCAAGGCAGGCCGCGAGCCCAACAGCAGCGTGCAGCAAGTGCTGCCGGCCATGCAGACCCTGGACCGCTTGGAGAAGTGCTTTTGAGCGAGATTCCCGTATGCAGGGCGCCCGATCCGAATACGCGCACGCCGCATTACACGCCGCCCCCGGGAGCTTGCGACTCACATTGTCATATCTTCGGCCCGGGCGATGTCTATCCCTACGCGCCGGATCGCAGCTACACGCCGCCTGATGCGCCCTTGTCGCGCTTCAAAGAATTGCAGGCCACTTTGGGTCTGTCGCGAGCCGTGCTGGTCAATGCGAGCTGCCACGGCAACGACAACACCGTGATTCTCGACGCGATCGCACAAAGCGGCGGCAGCTACCGCGGCGTCGCCAATGTCGGGGAGTCGATCAGCGATGCCGAGCTCGAGGCACTCGAACGGGGCGGCATCAGAGGGATTCGCTTTAACTTCGTGCGCCACCTCGGCGGTACGCCGGATATGGACGTGTTCCACGATCTCGTGCAGCGCATCGCGGATCTCAACTGGCATGTCGTGCTGCATTTCGACGCCGTCGATCTGCTCGAGTTCGGCGACATGCTGCGCGGCTTACCCGTGCCGTTCATTATCGATCATATGGGCCGCGTGCCGACCAAGGACGGTCTCGATCAGCAGCCGTTCAAGATTTTGCTCGAGACAGCCCGTATGGAAAACTGTTGGGTCAAGATTTGCGGTGCTGAGCGAATCTCCTCGGCCGGCCCGCCGTTCACGGACGCCGTGCCTTTCGCTCAAGCTGTGCTCGAGTTGGCGCCAGACCGAACCCTTTGGGGAACCGATTGGCCGCACCCGAATATCAAGAAGCACATGCCAAACGACGGCGATCTCGTGGATCTGATCCCGCTGATGATGCCGGATGAGTCGCTACAGCAACGCGTCCTCGTCGATAATCCGCACCGGCTGTACGGATTTACGGATGGACGCTAGCGCCTGCTTCTGTAATTCAACTTTGCTGCCCAAAGCCGCTGCTGGCGTTGAGCATTGGTTGAAGGAGGGTACGCACGGTGAATGCGCGATACTCTGTCTACGGAGCTCTGCTGCTCGTTTCGCGGTCACGAACGATTCGGGCAGCACCTCGATCGCAACGTCGCGCTTCAAATTCGTGTCGGCCGCGCGGTGCTGCTCAGCCTTAAGGCGACATTCGATATTTCATCCCTAACCGTCACTTGGTTCGACGTGTATCGTAATATCTTTGACACCCAGTTTTGACTCAAGCGCCGATTCAATCTCGTCGGCGATTTGATGCGATTCGCTTGTTGACAATGTAGGCGCCACTTTGACAACCACATCAACGGCGCAATCAGAGCCGACCCAGCGTGAACGGACTCGGGATACCTCGCACACACCCGGTATCGCCTGCACGCAAGTGGAAAGTGTCTCCGGGGCGATGGCCATTTGGTCTAACAGCGTCGGCACGACGCGTTTGAATAAGGAAAAGGCGAGGTACAGCACAAGGGCCGAAACACCTAATGCACATGCAGTATCCAACCAGGGATACCCACGAGCCGACAATTGCCAACCGACTATGACAACGATTGTCGTCAAGACATCCGCAAACGTGTGATTGGCATCGGCGAGCAGAATGCTTGATTCGAGGCGGACGGCCCAATAGCGCTGCCAGGCCGAGAGCGCAATGTTGACGGTTAACACGCTCAGCATCAGGGCCAGCCCCCAGGAGTGCATGGCCGGTTCGACAGCGTCTCGTCTGAGCGCTTGCAGAGCCAACTCGAACGCCAGAACGGCTAGTAGGGTAGCGAGGACGAAGACAGCGAGGACTTCGAATTTCCTATGCCCATAGGGGTGCTCACGGTCTGCAGGTTTTGCGGAGATCCGAATGATAAACCAGGCGACGACATTGTTGGCTACATCCGTCAGCGAGTGAATTGCATCACCGAGCACAGCCAAAGAACCGGTGGTGATGCCAACGAACAGTTTTGCCACCAATACGACAACATTGGCTGAGCCCTCAATTAGGATGATACGTTGGACGCTAAGATCTTTGTTGCCAGTTGTCCGCATGAGCTAGTCTTTTAGGTTCTTCGCTGCGTATCATGTTGAGAATATTTTCGTTCATCCGAACAGACTAGCACTGTATGTACAAAAAGATACTAGTCCCCGTTGATCTAGCGGACGAAAGTTCATGGAAGCTGACGTTACCGGTCGCCATTGAGTTCGCGCGGCTATTCGAAGGAAGCATCGTGGTAGTCACGGTGGTTAGAGATTCGCAGGCATACTGGGAGGGTGCGTACCTACCGTTTGCGTATGACGAATTACTCATGCGAAGTGAGCGAAAGCTTCGCACAATCGTCAGTAACGACGTTCCGTCGGATGTGTCCGTAAGTACGAAGGCCGGCCACGGATCCGTTTACCAGGAAATTCTGAGAATTGCTCAGGAAGAGCAAGTAGATTTAATCTTGATGGCAGCACACCGTGCCGGCATTCGCGATCATTTTATTGGGCCGAAGGCAGCTCGCGTCGTCAGCCATTCGCGATGCTCTGTGTTAGTGGTCCGGGGCGAGTGAGTTCTATGGCACTTGCTGCTGAGAGTTATCTGCTTCTGGTTGGGAAATAGTCGAATGGCCGGAAGTGGCCGAGTGCACGCGGTCAAATTCCGGGCTTTCGACCGTGATCGAAGGCCCCGAACCTTTCCCAAAGCCGACGCTCGCGGAAATCAGGACGGCAGGGGCCGTGGAACAAGAGCGCATGGCGCTCTCGGTCGTCACTGCGGGTCGGGCGGTAGCGAGGCCAGATAGGCCGACAAGTTCAGCATGTCCTCGGCCGTCAGATTTTCGACGACGGCAGCCATCAGCGGCGCCCAGAGTCCGTTGCGTGAACCGAGCTGCATGTCGATCAGCTGCCGCGCGAGATAGCTTGGTGAGCGGCCGCGCAGGGGTGGGACCGCGGCCAGGCCGACCAGATTCTCGCCATGGCAAATAGAACACTGGATGGTCTTGCCGTCACCGCCTTCAGCGAGCGCTGCGCCTTTCGCAATGGCTCCGACCGGGACGTACGCCACGAATCCGGAGCGAGGATTACGCAGGACTTCGGTATGCTCGGCATCGATAGGCGACTCGACGATGCGCTGGCCTATGGGTTCCATGCCGGCCTCAGCGCCTTCGAGCTTGAGGTGCATGCCGCCCTGAATGCGGGTTTTCGGTACGGTGTCGGTCTCGACGACTTCGATCCAGGGTCGCCACGACATCGAGCCGAAGTATTCGGCGGCTTGCTCGATCTCTTGATCGGTCATGGCCTTGGCAAAACCGGCCATGAGCAGCGTATTGGCTTTCAGCGTCTGGGCGCTGCCTCTGAGTCCGTCGCGTAGATCGTGCATCTGCTGCACGAAATACTCTTTGGGCAGGCCGGCCACGCCGGCATTTTCCGGTCGGCCCTGACCGTTCGGGTAGTGGCACATCGAGCAGGCCCAGATCCCGGCGGGTTCACGCCCCTGCGCGACGATTTCTGGCATCTCTGGATGGTCGCCCGGATACCAGTCGGCCGGCCCAAAGAAGTTGCGAATCTGCGTGCGCGTGAACGACCGGTCAGAGCCCGGCAGCGTGTGTAGCGTGCCGTCTTCTTCTATGGTCGGGCCGGCGGGCGATATGGCATAGGCCCAGGCGAGCTCTGCTATGGTGGCTTGTGCGCCTGCCTGTAAGGGAACAGCAAACGCGATGACTACACCGGCAAGGTGCGCTTGCCGCCAGTACGAATTCCCCCGAGCCTGGCCCATGGTCTTGTTCCCCCCACTGTTGTTAACGGACAGTCTAGCTCTCGGGCTCCAGGATGATCAAACCGGCCGCGGTATTGGAGGCTGGGATGTGATAGTGACGGTACACCTCTTTGGCGTGCTCGGGTAGCGCGCCGCGCATGATGAGCCACATGACCATCTCGATGCCCTCGGCGCCCGTTTCGCGCACGTACTCGAGAAACGGAATCCTGGTGAGCCGGTCCGGGTCCGCCGTCAGATCGTCGAGGAAACGCTTGTCCCACTCAGGATTCAGCAGCCCGGCGCGTTCGCCGTGCAGTTGGTGGGACATGCCACCCGTGCCATAGACGACAACCTTCAGGTCTTCTTCGAACGACTCCACCGCGTCGCGAATGCTCCGGCCAAGATCGAAACAGCGTTTGCCTGTCGGCGGCGGATACTGAACGACATTGACGGCGATCGGGATCACTTGGCAAGGCCATTCGTCAGGTGTGCCGCAGGTGATCGACAGGGGCACGGTGAGGCCGTGGTCGACGTACATCTTGTTGACCATGGTCATGTCGAATTCGTGGAGAATCAGGTACTCCGACAGATGCCAAGCCAGCTCGGAATGTCCTTTGACGACGGGGACTTGACGCGGTCCCCAACCCTCATCGGCCGGCGGAAACTCGTCGGCGACACCGATGGCGAACGTCGGT
>JAOTTJ010000147.1 GCA_029864465.1 Gammaproteobacteria bacterium
GATCGGTGATGTTTTCGTGACGACGACCGGCTGTGTCGATGTCATCACCGAGGCACACATGCAGCAGATGAAGAACAACGCCATCGTCTGCAACATCGGTCACTTCGACAACGAGATCGAAGTCGAGAAGCTGAAGAAATACGAGTGGGAGAATATCAAGCCGCAGGTTGACAGGATCACGTTCCCGGATGGGCACAGTATCGTCTTGCTCGCCGAGGGCCGCCTCGTGAATCTAGGTTGCGCCACCGGCCACCCGAGTTTTGTGATGTCGAACAGCTTCACGAATCAGACGCTCGCGCAGATCGAGCTCTTCACCGATCCGGAGAAATTTCCGCTGGGCGTGCATACGCTGTCCAAGGATCTCGATGAAAAAGTCGCGCGCCTGCATCTCGGCAAACTCGGCGCCCAGCTCGAGACACTCTCGCAACGTCAGGCCGATTATCTCGGCGTGCCGGTGGCGGGCCCCTATAAGGCGGATCACTACCGTTATTGATTCGCGGCCATCGCTGACTCGAGCGGACCGACACGCTGATCATTGGCGAGGCTAGCCTCGCGAACGATCAGCGCGGTACGCTTTGTGCCATCGATCACCAGCCAAGAAAACCCAATTGTGCGGACCGATTGAAACGGTCGAGCTCGCGGGTGACAACCGCCTTGTCCGCGCAGTTACAGCGGCGCTGGGGCCCGAAACTCTCGCACAGCGCCGGGGCTGCGGTCGGGCACGGTTGAGTTTGGCTGCCCAGGGGCGCAAGCGTGCTGCAGCCCGTGACGAGCAGGGCCGTGGTCGCTGCAGTAAGAAATCGAACGGTCGTGCTTTTTACGGTGTCAGTGAAATGGCGGGTCATTTTCGCTCTCCGGGTTAGGGGTGGAGTCTCAGGCCTTGGCCGACTGGATCAGTCGGTCGACGGCCTGGTCTGCGCGCGTGCGCGCCTTGGGATCTTGCAGCAACCGTCGCGCGAAATTGAATGCGAGGCCGATGCCGTGAAATTCGAACGCGAACTGCCGCGTGTCGAGACCGTCTCGGAACACGCCTTCGGCAACGGCTTTTTGCGCCATGCGCCGGATGCAATCGAGCCAGCTCTCCTGTTGCTCGACGAGAGAGTCGCGCAAGTCGCCAGGCTGATCGTCGAGCTCAACGGAGGCCGCCACGAGGGGGCAGCCGCCCGCTAGCAGCTCGGTACCGGTCCAGTCGAGCCAGTTAGCGAACAGTGCCCGCAGGCGAGTTTCACCGGTCGGCTCTCGCAGCGCGGGGCCGATAACGTTGAGCTTGAAGTCCTCGACGACGAACTCGAGTATCGCAAGTTGCAGGGCCTCTTTAGAACCAAAGTGGCCGAAGATCCCGCTCTTGGACATGCCCGCCTCGCTGGCGAGCCGGCCGATGCTGATGCCCTCGAAGCCGCGCACGCTGGCCATGGAAACGGCCCGGTGGAGGATTGAGGCGCGGGTTTGCTCTCCCTTTTGCATGGGCGACAATATACGAACGTTCGTTCTATTAGTCAAGCCCGTCAGAAATGCGAGGAATCCGGCATGTCATGTCAAAATCAGCCGGGCAACCAGAGCGGCTAGGGGCCGGGCTCACCGTTCCGGCTACGTCCCGATGACTTCGCCCTCGCGGCATTGCGAGGCGCCCGACCAGGCGGGTAAGCTGCGACGTCACCGCAGAATTCGAATAAAGCCGTGCGTCATATTGCCCTCGTGACTGCGCCCGTCCTGGCTCTCGTGCTCGGACTGGCTCTCGCCAACATCGGCCAGCCGCCCGAGGTCTGCTGGACGGCTGCAGTTACGCTGGTGTGCGCGATCTGGTGGATTTTCGAGGCGTTGCCGATTGCGGTTACGGGGTTGCTGCCTATTGCGGTCTTCCCGCTCGTCGGTGTCCTGACACCCGCCGAGGTCGGCCAAGCCTATGGCAGCCCGCTGATTCTCCTGTATCTGGGCGGCTTCATGCTCTCGATGGCGATGGAGAAGAGCGGTGCGCACCGGCGCCTCGCGCTCGAGATGGTCAACCTATTCGGCGGCGGGGAGCGGGCTGTCGTGTTCGGCTTCATGGTTGCGGCCGCAGCATTGAGCATGTGGATCTCGAACACGGCGACGAGCCTGATGCTGCTGCCGATCGCACTCGCCGTGCTCGAGAAAGCCAAGGATCAGCGCCTGAAGATCGCGCTGCTGCTCGGTGTCGCCTACGGATGCAACGTCGGCGGCATTGGCACGCCGATCGGCACGCCGCCAAACCTGATTTTCATGCAGGTCTATACGGAGACGACTGGTGTCGCGCTGGGATTCCTCGACTGGATGCGCTGGGGGATCCCCGTCGTCATCGTGTTCGTGCCGTTGATCGGCTTCTATCTAACGCGCTCGCTCGGCCGTGGTGAACGGCTCGAGCTGCCGGAAGTCGGCGAGTGGCGCGTCGAGGAGAAGCGAACGTTGATCGTTTTCGCGCTCACAGCGATCGCCTGGGTCACGCGCAGCGAGCCTTTCGGTGGCTGGAGCGGGCTGTTGGATCTGCCTCGGGCGAACGACGCGAGCGTGGCCTTGCTGGCTGCGGTGACGCTTTTTCTCGTACCGAACGGAAAAGGCGAACGGCTACTCGATTGGGACACGGCCGCCCGCATACCTTGGGGTATCCTCATCTTGTTCTCTGGCGGCATTTGTATCGCATCGGCCTTCGGCAGCTCCGGGATCAGCCAAATCATCGGGGAGGCGCTCGCGGGACTGAGTGGGATTCCGACCATATGGCTATTCGCCGTCATCTGTTTGAGCGTGACCTTCCTGACCGAGATCACGAGCAATACGGCAACGACGGCGCTGCTGATGCCGATATTGGCCGCCGCCGCGATCGGTGCGAGTGTCGATCCGCGCCTGCTCATGGTTCCGGCTGCCATGAGTGCAAGCTGCGCGTTCATGCTTCCCGTGGCGACGGGCCCCAATGCCGTCATTTTTGCGTCCGGGCAGGTTTCGATCAAGGACATGGCGAGAGCGGGCTTCGCGCTGAATCTTTTCGGTGCGTTAGTGCTGACGGCCGTCTGCTATTTCGCATTCGTCATCTAGCCAGTAGCCTAGGCTGGCGAGCGCTTTCATGAGCCTGAACAATTACATCGCCAAAGCGTTGCTTGCGCTGTCGTTCGCGACACTATGCGAGGTGGCCTCGGCGCAAGCAGATGACGCCGTCAACGCGACGGAACGTCCGCGTGTCGGGCTCGTGCTTTCTGGAGGCGGCGCGCGTGGCGGCGTGCACGTCGGCGTTCTCCGGGCGCTCGAGGAGCTCAATGTCCCGGTCGACTTCATCGCCGGCACGAGCATCGGTGCAGTCATTGGCGGGTTTTATGCTGCAGGAATGACGGCCGACGGTATCGAGGGCGTCATCAATAGTCTCGACTGGGAGGCGGCTTTTCTCGAGGACACGCCCAGAGCGCTGCGCTCGTTCCGGCGCAAGCGCGAGGACGATCTATTCCTCGTCGACGAGCGGCCCGGCTTCAATAATTTGGAATTTCAGTTGCCCGTCGGCATCGTCCAAGGGCAAATCATCGACCTGATCATGGCCGAAACGACGCTTGCCGCTGCACTAGTTACGAATTTCGATGCACTGCCGATCCCGTTTCGCGCTGTGGCCGCGGATATTGCGACAGGCGAGGCAGTCATTCTCGGCAACGGCAATCTGGCAAACGCATTACGTGCGAGCATGTCTGTTCCTGCTGTACTCGCACCGATCGAAATGGACGGGCGTCTTCTCGTTGACGGCGGAATCGTCATGAACTTGCCGGTCGAGGTTGCTCGCGAGATGGGCGCCGACGTGATCATCGCCGTGGACGTGAGCGCGCCGCTCATCGCGCGCGACGCGCTCGACTCGGTGCTCGACATCACGGCTCAGCTTACGACTTTGTTGACCCGTTACGGCGTGGTCGAGCAACTCGAGAAGCTTGGCGAGGACGATCTGCTGCTCACGGCTGAGGTCGATGAGCAATACGGCTCGACGTCCTTCGAGAGTATGGCGGCTACGATTCCTTTCGGTTACGAACTCGCAATGAGCAATGCACCAGCCTTGCGCGAGCTCGCGCTCGAGTCGGACGCTTATGAGGCGCATCGCGCTGCTCAACTCGGTCTCACGCCAGCGCCGCCATCGCGTGTCGATTTCGTTCGAATCAATAACGACTCGATCATCTCAGATCGCGTGATTGAGCGTTATCTGGCGGACATCGAGATCGGTGGACCGCTCGATCTCGAGCAGATCGAAACAACCGTCAACAAGATTTACGGGCTCGGGCTCTACCAGAACGTCCGTTATCAGTTGGTAGAGGAGAACGAACAGACCGGCTTGGCCTTCGACCTCGATGAGCGCAGCTGGGGCCCCGGTTATGCGCAACTCGGGTTGCAGTTCAATGCGTCCGGCAATCAAGACGTGCTGTTCGGTGTGTCAGCGAGCTATTTGCGCACGGCTCTCAATCCGAAGAACGGTGAATGGCGCGCAACGGCGGCCGTTGGCGCCCAGCCTGCGCTGCATCTCGATTTTCACCAGCCTTTCGGTCAGACGGGCCAATATTTCTTTGCACCGTCGCTGAAGTTCGACTCGACGCTATTGAACCTTTTCGATGACGGCAATCGAGTCACCGAGGCGCGAGTGAAGACGGCGGCGCTGGAACTCGCCGTCGGACGCGAGTTCAGGACTTGGGGTGAGTTTCGGCTCGGATTGCGTCGTACGACGGGCGATGTCGATATTCAGGTGGGGCAGCTCGGATTGCTCCCGGAGGGACCGTTTGATCGAGGCGAGTTTTTCGCGCGGCTGTCGGCTGACACGCTGGACGATGTGGCGTTTCCGCGCTCGGGCGTCAGCGCGGTGCTCGAGTGGCGCGGTTCGCGTCCCGATACGCTGTCGGCCGATTTCGATTTCGATCAGCTCAGTTTCTCCGCAAACTTTGCGAGAACCTGGGCGCGTTACACTTTACTTTCGACGATTCGCTACGACACGACGATAGATGGTGTCGCGCCGCTCACGAGTGAGTTTCGTTTCGGCGGTCTGTTCGACCTATCCGGCCTCGGGCGCCAGATGCTTTCGGCACAGAACGCCGGGCGCATCGGCGCGAGCTTCTATCGACAGGTCAACGATCTTGCGTTGTTCCCGGCATTTGTCGGCGCGTCGCTCGAGTACGGCAATGTTTGGGCCACGCGCGAGACGATCAGCTTCGACGATGCGTTGCTTGGCGGCTCCATTTGGGTCGGCATCGATACGCCAGTTGGACCGATCTACGGTGCGTACGGGCGTACGCGGGACCGCGATAGTTCTTTCTATCTCGTGCTTGGCCGAATCTTCTGAGCGACCGCGCAGCCGCGAATTGGGGACAGCGACCTTAACCGCCCCCGAGAAGGGTATTGACTCAGAAAAATCGGGAGCAGTTAAGATTACTGTCCCCTTACTCTTCTAACGCGGTCGCATGTAGTCGTAGACGAACACGATGATGCCGATGCCAGCGATTATCGTTCCGAGACTGACCTGTGACCCGATCCGCAGGATTTCCAGGGTCAGCCCGCCGATAATCGCAATTGCGCAAAGGATTCTTATGTTCAAGACGGGCTCCGCGGACGAGTCGGCCTGGTTCTAGCAGAAACGACCCTGGGCAGCAATGAAACTGCCGCTTACGTCCGACATTCAGGGGCGCCGCGAGGCCGTCGTAAGCCTGTAACTGTGACGGCGCTCCACGAATCTGCGAGCCTGTTTCGCTATGGTAATTAGTGGCTTAGTGAACATAAACAGGCATGGGTATTCGGCGTAGACTAACGATCGCTGTCGGGATGGGTTTGCTGTCGCTAGCGGCGGCGCCCAGCCATGCGGAAGTGCGGACATATCGTAATCCTCAGCACCAAGGCTATCGCCTGGACTATTGCCAAGCGTTCGGCCAAATCTGCGGAGAGCGCGTTGCGACACAATGGTGTCGAGGTCAGGGGTACGAATACGCCAGTGACTGGGCCGTCGATCGAAATATCGGTGATCGCTTGCCGACCATGCCCATCGACGACGATCGCATATGTCGCGAGAATCAATGCGACGGGTTTGCAACGATTAGTTGCGGCCGCGAAGGTCGCAGCTTCCGCTTGCCGAATTTAGGCTCCGCGACACGCGCCACGGTTATCACCCCGGATCGGCGTGGAACGGCTCCTGCGATCAGGGCGGTCGAGGTGGAACTGCTCGTGCCGGGATGCGACCAGACTGAGCCCGGTGTTTTGCTCTGCGGGACGGTTCACGAGTATCAGCACTGCCGAACGCTATTCGGGGCCGGTAAGGTGCTAGGCTGCCGTGCGGGCCTGGCTTTCGAGGGTGCATTTGCAAGTCCTATTGCCGCGGCGCAGGGCAGCTACGAGCTGGAGCTTCGCTCGCGCGCGTCGGCTACGGTGTCGCAAGGACGTCGCGGCCAGGGCCGGCTGCGCGGCGACGCGGATTTCAGTGTGAATTTCACGCTGCCGGTCGAGCCCTCTCTGACGGAAACATGCCTGCAGCGTGATCGCTACGTCTATTTTCCGACCGGCCCGCAAGGCGGTTTGGCTCAGATCGACGAGACGACCGATTGCGGGCAGCCAATCGAAGGCAGCATCGAGCCGCACGAGGACGATCTGTTGCGTGCCTACGATCTCTGCGAGGCACGCCTGGCCTGGGGTTCGGAGATCGACGGCTCGATCGAGCTGCTCGTTGCGGGGCTCTATCATCTGTCCGCTAGGACTGCCGCCGACGGATTCGACGCAGCCGCATCGACGCGAATCATCGCCCCCTATCTTACGATTCGCGCGCCGCTCTCGATCGACTGCCGCGACTGATTCTCGATGCCGCGAGTCGTGCGGCGACGGGGATCTCTTCGGTCGGGCACGTGCCGCTCTCCGTTGAGCGCAGCGTACTGGCCGTGGTAATAAGCTGAGATCATTCGTCCGCTGAGAGGCTGGCTTGCTCAAGGCCCAGCTCAATGTCGTCGCTGGCGCGCTGCTCTTCTCGACTGGCGGCGTCGCGATCAAGCTGTCCTCGATGACGGGTTGGCAAATCTCTTGCCTGCGAAGCCTGATTGCCGGTGTCGTGCTGTTGCTCGTATTTCCGCGCCTTGGGACAGTTTGGACATGGCGCTCACTGGTCGTGGCGATCCCGTATGCGGCAACCTTCACGCTGTTTGCGCTCGCGAACAAGCTCACCACAGCCGCCAATGCGATCTTTCTTCAAGACACAGCACCGCTTTATATTCTCGTGCTCGGACCGCTGCTGTTGCATGAGCGCGCGCGCGCCTCGGACCTCGGCTTCATGGCCGCGCTGGGCGCGGGTCTCGGGCTGATATTCGTATCGGGCGAAAACCCAAGCGCCTCGGCGACCGATCCTTCCCTCGGCAATATTCTCGGCGTGTGCT